>JBDLVO010000214.1:0-22261 GCA_039804805.1 Pseudomonadota bacterium | reverse complement strand
CATCCGGCGAGCAGCCAGCCGACCAACAGCAGCGCCCCCCACACCCGGCTCCGTGACGCGACGTGCAGCAGCATCCGCCCCTCCCCTGCCCAGCCGGCCGGCGGAACGCCCAGGCGCCCGCCACCGTCTAATTGATCCGCACCAACCCGCCTTGAATCACCACCTCGGCGTCGCCGGAAACCCGCACCTGCGCCCCCGACACGCTGCTCGACAGCCGGCCGGTAATGGCGATGGTCTGGGCCGACAGGGAAATGCCCCCCTGGTCGATCCGCAGGACGCTGGACCCGACCGTCAGTTCGATCGAATGCAGGGCGGTGACGCTGACCTTGCCCTCGCTGACCGCCACGGCCAGATCGCCCTTGGCGACGGTCAGACGGTCGTCGCCATCGGCAAGGGTCGTATCGCGGCCAACCCCGATCTCGACGGTCTGGTGACGGCCGACGCGCGCGGTGGCGTCATGAACCACCTCGCTCAGCAAGTCCTTTTGGGCCCGGAGATAGACCTGCTCCGCGCCGGTCCGGTCGTCAAAGGTCAGCTCGTTGAAGTCCGCCTGGCTGCCGCCGGGACTGCTGCGGCTGCGCAGGCCGCTTTTCGTCTTCTCGGCGACGCCATAGATCGGAGTCTGGTTGCCGTTGTAGAGCCCCCCCAGCACCACCGGCCGATCGGGATCGCCATCGACGAACGCCACCGCCACCTCGGTGCCGACCCGGGGAATGAACTGGCTGCCGAACTGGCCACCGGCCCAGGGCTGGATCACCCGGGCCCAGATCGTCCGCTCCGCGCTGGTGTCGCCGCGCCGGTCCCATTTCAGCCGCACTTTGACCCGGCCCAGTTCGTCGGTATGAATCTCCTCTCCGGCGCCCCCCAGCACGACGGCGGAATAGACCCCGGGCATGCGCGGGCGCGGGGTGGCGATCGGATGGCGCCATGGCACCTTGTCGGAAAAGCAGCTCATCCGATTGCGGTAGATGGGCGCGCCACCGCCGGTGGTCCAGCTCTCGTCCGCCATCTCGACGCTGAGGGCGCGGACGATGTGACCACCACCCGGCCCGCCGAGCGGATCGCGTTCAAGCTGGAACCGCCCGCCGGCGACCAGCGGACGGAACCGACTGGTGGCGCTGCTCTGCAACACCTCGGCCTCCGCCGCCTCCAGCATCCAGCGGGCCCGGTCGCCGATCTCGCTCTCGTCGTAGGAATGCGCCGGCCAAACGAATACATCGCGCGCCGACGCGCCATCAGCGGCAGCCCCACCTTGGCCGACCCCGTCGAGCGGCGCGGCCGGCGCGGTCGGGTCGTAATCCTTGAGCACCACCCGGCCGTAGCGGGTGGCGTCGGGACGCGTCCAGTCGGTCAGCACATCCTCGGCCGACGCGGAGGACTCGAAACGTAGCCGCCCCCCCGGGATATCGGGAAAGGCGGCATTGGCGTCGGCGATCACCAGAAGCTCGCCGTCACGGCGATGCTCGAAGAAATAGAAATAGCCACTCGCCTCCATCAGGCGGGTGGCGAACTGGAAATCGGTTTCATTGTACTGGCTGGTGTAGGGCAGCGGCCTGCGTTCACCGAAGATGCGGAATTCGAACCGGGTCAGGCCAGCATCCTCGAACAATTGCCGAAGGATCTCGACCACCGACAGGCGCTGAAAGATCCGGCAATCGATAGTCTGGTTGAGAAACCACAGCCGGGGCACCAGGGTGGCGCTGTAAGCGGCCATTCCCTGGCGGGGGGTGCCGTCGACGGTGAAGCTCTGGAACACCCCTGAAAAATAGCGCGCCACCTCGATATCACGGCGCAGGATCACGCAGCCCGGCTGGTGCAGCACTTGGCGGGGATCGATCGCGGTCTGCTCCGACACCAGGGCGACACGGTAGCAATAGGGCTCCCCGATCGCCTCGCTGCCCGACAGCGCCACCGGAATCAACGCATCCTCCCCGAGCGGGGAGATCATCTGCAGCAGGGAGCGCGAACGATCGTACACGGTCACCTCGACATCGACCCCAGGCAGAACCTCCCGTCCGCCCCCCGGGGAGGGGACAGGCGGCCCCCGCGCCCCGGCATGGCCGGACCGTTACAGTGATTGTGCGGTTTCGAGGTTGTAGCCGGTGATCGTCGGCGTGGTGGTGCCGTCCTGAGCCATGTTGCTGAAGGTGAACTGAATCTGGGAAAAGCGCAGGGTGTAGGTTTCCATCGGCTTGCCTTCCTGGCCGCCATGGGTCTGCATGCTCGAGACACCGCAATTCTGCAGCTCGTAACTCATGAAGTTTTCCATGCCGGACGTGGTGGTGGTGGCGAAGGCAATGGTCACCGTCTTGTCGAACGCCCCCTGCAGGGCGGCGATGGTCAGTTGCGGCGAACTGCCGTCGGTGACCTTGGTGGCGGTAATGTCGTGGATCTTGAGCTTCGCGGTGGCGCCATAGCTCTTGTTCCCGACTTGGCTGTCCATCGGCCGGTCCATGCCGAACCCGACCGAGGTCAGCTCGATCCATTTGTCGAACCCCTGGGCACTGACGTTGCCATCGGCGCCAGGAAACTTCATGTAGATCGGCATCCAGTTCATCTCCCCAAGGAATTGCGACGAAATTCTCGGAAATCACGAGAAATCGCGGCAGCCGTACTCCGGCCCGGCATATGCAGCGCCACCAACCAATTAAAATTGTCAATATCAGCAGGATTGCCGCCGCAATAACGAAACATTTAGGAAGACATTAAAAAACAAAAAGGCTCACGCCTGGACTAAAACCCAGACTTGCTTATGTAAAATTCGTCGTCTTTGTTAAATTTTACACCATAACTATACCTACGCGAAATAATCTAACCAGCGCTTTGACTTTATATGTGGAGTGTGCCACACTTCTTGACGTTGCGCAACCGGGCAAAAACAGCTAATAGATTCGGCGGGGACAGATCACGGCGTGCGGGGGGACGAAGATGGACCGTCCAGAGCTGACACAACGGCTGGCTACATTGTTGACCCTATTACCGGCGGAGCCGGGGGAAGACGGAGGTCCGCCGCCGGATGCGGCGGGAAGCCCGAGGCTGGCCGAACTGCGCGGCCGGATGCGCGATGCCCGGCGCGTCGCGGAGAAACTGGCCGAACCGGCCGATCCGGATGATCTCAGCCGGACACGCCTGACCCCTCCCGATTGGGCCGCCCTGGCCGAAATGGCCGAGGAGATTGCCCGGCACAGCGGAGTGCCGCTGGAGGCGGCAGCCCTGTTGACCGAGGCCCTCACCCGCGACCAGGGTTTCGCCGGGCTGGCGGCCGGAACCGGGCTGATCGCGGGTCTGATCGACCAGCGCTGGGACGCGATCCTGGCGGCCGGTCGCGCCGCCGAGATCCCGGCCGACGAACAGCTTCCGGAAGCGCTGGCGCCGCTGCGGACCCTGGCGGATTCCTTCCTGCCCGGGGTCCTGCGCGAAACGCCGCTTTTTGTCACCAGCGACGACCACCCCTACAGTTTCGGCGCGATCGAACGCGCGGGAAGGCGCAAATCGGTCGAGGCATCGCTCCAGCGTGAGCAGGCCCTGAGCGGCGATCGCCGGCGGCCGGCGATGATCGCCAAATTGTTGGCCACCCTCGAATCCCCGGAAATGAAACCGTGGGACTCCGTCGCCCTTGATGCCCAGACCAACCAATCCACCCAGATCGCCACGGTGCTGAACGATCTGCGGACGGCGCAGACGGCATGGGGCCGGCTCGAACAGACGCTTAGCCGGCGCGATGCCAGCGGCATCGTTCCGTTCGGACCGATCCGCGAATTGCTGGCGTCGATCCTCGCCACCCTGACCCCCCTGGCCCCGACCGCCGATCAGACGGCGGGGGAGACCGAGACCGGCGACGAGGCCGATGGCGGCGCCACGGCGGCGCCCGTCTTCCGTGGCGGGGGCGGACCGGCCCTCAACCGCCAGGCCGCCCTTGACGCCCTGCTCGACATCGCCCGGTTCTTCCGCGCCACCGAGCCGCAGGCGCCGATCGCCGCCGCGATCGAGGACATCGTCCGCCGCTCCCGCCTGACCTTCCTCGACCTGCTGGCCGAGGCGGTCCCGAAAAAAGAGGAACGGGACGCGATGCTGCTTCGCCTCGGCGTCAAGCCGCCGCCCTGACCGCCCGTCGCCCCCGGCCCGCCGCGAGGCGAGCGCCCGGGGCGCAGGCACCGCTCGCATCCGCCCGCCGCCCCACCGATCCGCATCCGGGACGTGCCGGCCCCAAAGCAGGGATTGACCATGTCGCTCACCTCCAAGGACAAAGCCAACGCCGGCCGGGTTCGCATCACCTACGACATCGAAACCGGCGGCAACAAAGCACAACGGGAACTCCCCTTCGTCATCGGGGTGATCGGGGACTTCGCCGGCGAAAAAACCTTGCCGTCGCTCGCCGCCGAACCGTCGAAGCGGCGCTTCGTCGATATCACCGAGAAGAGCTTCGACACCGTGATGGGCGAGATCGCCCCCTTTGTCACCCTGACGGTGCCGGACATGCTGTCGGCGCCGCGCGACGCCAACGGCGAGGCTCAGCCGGGCGACCAGCAGCTTCCCCCGCTCACCCTGACCTTCCGCAAAATGGAGGATTTCTCCCCCGAACGGATCGTCGATCAGGTGCCGGGCCTGGCCGAATTGCGCCAGACCCGGGTGAGGCTGCGCGAATTGCTGACCAAGGCCAGCCGCTCGGAAGATCTCGCCCAGATCCTGAAAGAGGTCCTGGAGGATCCCTCCAAGCTCGACGCGCTGGCCCAAGCCCTGAAATCCCCCGGTGCGCCCGAGCCGACCCCCTGATCCCCCCCGACGATTGCCACCCGGATTTTCCCCCGAGGAGCCGTTCGATGTCTGAGATCACACTCCAGGACCAGGAGAGCCCCGCCGCCCCGGCCGTCGCCGCCCCGGCCCCCGGCCTGCTTGACCGCATTCTCGCCGCCACCACCAGCGAACTGGCCACCGCCGCGCCGGATGAGGACGACACTGGCCTCGACGAGGCTGCCCATGCCCGGGAAATCGTGACCGCCCTGGTCGGTCAGGCCCGGCAGAGCGCGGTGGCCTTCGACAAGAACATCACCCGGACCATCAACGCCCTGATCAAGGAGATCGACGGGCGGATGTCCGACCAGCTCAACCAGATCCTGCACAGCCCCAAGCTGCTGCAGTTGGAAGGAAGCTGGCGCGGCCTGCAATATCTGGTGCGCAACAGCCACGTCTCCCCGACCCTCAAGATCCGGATGGTGTCGGTTAAAAAAGCCGAACTCGAACGCAATTTCGGCGCCGGAGAGATGGAGCAGAGCTGGCTGTACAAGTCCCTGCATCAGGAAGCCTACAATATCGCCGGCGGCGAACCTTACGGGGCTTTGATCGGCGATTATGAATGGGGACCGAAGGCGTCGGACCTCGACACGTTGGAGATGATCGCCGCGGTGTCCCGCCGCAGCTTCACCCCCTTCCTGTCGGCCGCCTCGCCGGCGATGCTGGAACTGAAGAGCTGGACCGATCTCGGCACCTCGTCGGGCTTCGGCGTGATTACCGAAGGGCCGCGCTTCGACAAATGGCGCAGCTTCCGCCAGTCCGAGGATGCAAGCTTCGTCGCCCTGACGCTGCCCCGGGTGCTGGCCCGCCTGCCCTATGGCGAGGCCGCCAAGCCGGTCGAGGGGTTCGGCTACGAGGAGGCGCCGCGCGACCAGAACGGCACCCCGCTGGCGTTGGATCACACCCATTTCTGCTGGATGAACGCGGCCTATGCCCTGGGCACCCGTTTGACCCAGGCGTTCAGCGAATACGGTTTCTGCACCCGGATCCGCGGCGCGGATTCCGGTGGCCGGGTCACCAACCTGCCGCTGTTCGGCTTCAAGACCGCCGACGGCGATTACGACAATAAATGCCCGACCGAAATCAACATCCCCGACAATATCGATTACGAGTTGGGCAAGCTGGGCTTCCTGCCGCTGGTCCATTACAAGGGCACCGACTACGCGGTGTTCTTCGGGGCGCAGACGATCAAGAAGCCGGACAAGTACGGCAATGACGACGCCGACGCCAATGCCGAGATCTCCGCCCGCCTGCCCTATGTCATGGCCTCCAGCCGTTTCGCCCACAATCTCAAGGTGCTGGGTCGCGACATGATCGGCAGTTTCAAGGAGGCGACCGACTGCGAGTTCACCCTCGATCAGTGGATCAAGCGCTACGTCAACACCAACGTTGACGCCAAGGAGGACCTGAAAGCCAAGTTCCCCCTGCGCGAGGCCCGGGTCAAGGTCGAGGAGGTCGCCGGCCAGCCCGGCGTCTACAACGCCGTGGCCTATCTGCGTCCCTGGCTGCAGATGGAGGAACTGACCGCCAGCCTGCGGATGGTCGCCCGCATCCCCGGCGGCAACCGCGGCTAAGGTGGCCGCGGAGCGGCGGAACCCCCGCCGCCCTGCCGGCCGCGGGAGACACGGTGATGGCCCTGCGCACCCAGTTCCTGGCCCCCGGAGGTTCCCCGTCCCCTCTCCCGGACGGCGCGGCGGCGCGCGCCGCCTTCGCCGACGGCCCGGCGGCGGTGGCGTTGGCCGCCTGGTTCGGAACCGAACGGCTGTGCGCCCTGCTGACGGCGCCGGCACCGGGCGAGGCGCTGGCCTCGGCACTGGAAGCCGACCTGATCGCCCTCGACCGCCGGATCGGCGACCAGCTCGACACCGTGCTGCACCATCCCCGCCTGCGCCGGCTGGAAGGGCGGTGGCGCGGACTAGCTTGGCTGGCGGGGCGGATGCCACGGCAGCGGCCGGTCCAGTTGCGCCTGCTCAGCCTTAGTTGGGAACAGATCGCGGATGATCTCGAACGAGGGGAGGTCGGACCGGACCCGGAAGACACGCCGACCGATTACGACATCACCCGCACCCATCTCTATCGGAAAATCCACCAGGACGAATTCAACATGGCGGGGGGGCGGCCCTTCGGACTGTTGGTGGTCGATCGCGAGATCAGCCACCGTCCCCGCCCCGACCCGGAAGACCGCGCCGGTTCGCCCCCGACCGACGATCTGACGGTGATCCGGCGGCTGGCCCTGATCGGCGCCGCCGCCTGGGCGCCGGTGGTGGTCGCCGCCTCCCCCACCCTGCTGACCGACAACAGCGCGGCCCGCTCCTTCGCCCCGTTGGGCGGCGAACCCGACCCGGCATCGGTGTTCGATCTGCCGCATTACCGGCGCTGGCGGCGGCTGCGCGGACGCGACGAGGCGATGTTCCTCGCCGTGGTGCTGCCCCGGCTGCTCGCCCGGCCGCCGTGGGACGACGCCACCGGGCGCGGTCGCCCGTTCCGCTATCTCGAACGGGCCGACACCGCCCAAGACCGGGTGTGGATGAGCGCGGTGTGGGCGTTCGCCGCGGTGGTGGCCCGGGCGATGGGCACCTATGGCTGGCCGGCCGACCTGCGCGGCACCGATCCCGGCCGGGTCGGCGGCGGTCTGGTCACCGACCTGCCGGAGGAACCCTTTCCGCTCGGTCCCGACCTGACCCTGCCCCGCCCCGCGCTCGACCTGACCCTGGGGGAAAGCCAGGAGCGCCGGGTCGAAGGCAGCAGCGAACGCGGCCTGACCGCCGCCGGCCTGATCCCGCTGATGCCGCTGCCGTTCGGCACCGAGCCGGCATTCGGCGCCCCACGCAGCCTGCATGCGCCCAGCGTGGGCGGCGGCCGCGTCGCCCCGCTGGCGATCAGCCATACCGTCAGCCACGTCAACCTCACCCTCTGCGTCGGCCGCTTCGCCCACACCATCAAGGTGGTCGGGCGCGACATGATCGGCCGCTTCGGCCGCGCCGAAACAATCGAAAGTGAATTGCGTGCCTGGCTGCGGACCTATGTCAACAGCAGTCCGACCGCCGGCCCCGATCTGCGCGCCCGGCGCCCCCTGCGCGACGCCGCCCTCACCGTGCGCGAGGATCGTGACCAGCCGGGCCTGTTCCTTTGCACCGTCCGGCTGGTTCCGTTCTTCCAGATCGACAGCCTGGCCAGCAGCATCAATTTCACCACCGAATTCGGCACGCCGATGGCGCTGACCGCCACGACCGGCGCAGTGGGAGAATCGGCATGACCGTTCCGCTGTCCCTGCTCGACCGGCTGCTCGCCGAGGACGGGGAGGAGGATCTTCCCCCCGGCCCGGCCGAGATCCATGGCTCGATCCGAACCCATCTCGACGCCCTGTTCAATACCCGGCGGCCGTGGCGACCATTGCCGCCGGAACGCGAGACGTTGGCGGCCACCCTGCGCGGATACGGCCTGCCCGATTTCACCGCCACTCTGTTCGATCTCCAGGAACAACGCGAAGCCCTGCTGCGGGGGATCGCCGAGGCCGTCGCGTTGTTCGAGCCGCGGCTGGAGGCAGTGCGACTGACGCTGCAACCGGACGGCGGCGATGGCGAAGTGTTGATCCGTCTTGCGGTGTCGGCCCGGCTGACCGGCGGCGACGGCGCCCCGGCGGTGTTCGAGGCGGTGATCGACAGCGCAACCACCGACATGCTGGTGACCTCCCGCGATGAATGACGAACTGCTGCCCTATTTCGAAGCCGAATATGCCGCACTGCGCCGCGCCGCCAGTGAATTGCCGACCCAGGTTGCCCGCGCCCTGCGCCTGGGGCCGGACGGCGGCAGCAGCGACCCGTTCGTCGAACGCCTGCTGGAAGGGGTGGCCTTCCTCGGCGCCCGGGTCCAGGCCCGCCTCGACGACGCCTTTCCCGAACTGACCGACGGCCTGCTCGGCATCCTCTATCCGCAGTTGCTGGCGCCGATGCCGGCGGCACTGCTGGCCCAGTTGATCCCGGACAAAGACCAAAACCGCCTCATCAGCCTGCCACGCCACGCCCAGGTCCGCAGCGAGACGGTGGAGGGCGTATCCTGCCGGTTCCGGACCACCGCCCCGATGACCTTGTGGCCGATCACCCTCACCTCGGCCCAACTGTATCCGGCGCCGCTGCCCGAGCATGCGGCCGGGGCGCCGCCCGGCACGGTGGCGATGCTGGAACTCAGGCTGTCTTGCGGCGGTCAGGGATTCTGCGACTTGGTGGCGACGGCGGCCACCCCTCCCGGACCGTTGCGCCTGCATCTTCTGGGCGGCAACGTCGCCCATGCCCTGTACGAGGCGCTGTGCGGCCATTGCCTGGGGGTCACCCTGGCGGCGGCGGGCGATCGCCCCGACCCGGCCGCGCTCGCGCTGCCGGCCGGGGAGGCGCTGCGGCCGGGCGGATTCGGCCCGGACGAGGCGCTGCTGCCCTGGCCGCCTCAGGGCTTCGACGGCTTCCGCCTGCTGTCGGAGCTGTTCGCCCTCCCCGAGAAATTCCTGTGCGTCGATCTCGACGGGATTGCCACCCGGGCACGGCGCGGGCTCGGCAACAGCCTGGCGGTGATGGTGTTCCTCGACCGGATCCCGGCCGGGCTCGGTCGCGAGGTTGGCCCTCACCATTTCGCCCTCGGTTGCGTGCCGCTGGTCAATCTGTTCACGCAACGGTGCGAACCGATCGATCTCGATTGGAGCCAGACCGAATACCGGGTCGATCCCGACCGTAACGCCCTGGCCGGGATGGAAGTGTGGTCGGTCGAACAGGTGCGCGAAACCCGTGCCGATGGCAGCAGCCGGGCTTGGCGGCGGCTGTTCCGCCACGGCCTCGACGACGATGGTACCGGTCCGGGCTGGCTGCCGCTGGTGCGACCGGCCTCGGGCGGGCTGACCGGCAGCGAAACCGTTCTCGCCCTCGACGATCCCGCCGCCGGCGGCGGTCGCAGCCGACTGTCGGTGACCGCGCTCTGCACCAACCGCGACCTGCCCGCGGCCCTGCCGTTCGGCGGCGACCGGACGCAGCTGACCCCGGAACGCGATCTGCTCGGGGTCGAACGGATCATCCCTCTGACCGCGCCCGGGCCGAGCCTGCGCCCGCCCCGCCGGGGGGAGCGGGCCTGGCGGCTGGTCTCGCAATTGTCGCTCAACCATTTCGCCCTCTCCGGCGAGGCGGCCGGGGCCGAAACCCTGCGCGAGATTCTCGAGTTGTATGACCTGCGCCGCAGCGAAGCGACGCGGAGCATGATCGGCGCCTTGCGCGAGGTTTCGTCCCAACCCACCGTCGGCCGCCTGCCGGGGCCGGGTCCGACCGCCTTCTGCCGCGGCGTCGCGATCACCCTGACCTTTGCCGCAGCGGCATGGCGCAGCGGCGGACTGTTTCTGCTCGCCGCGGTGCTGGAACGCTTCTTCCGCCTCCACGTCACCGTCAATAGCTTCGTCCGCACCACGGTGCGGCTCGAAGGCCACCCCGACCCGGTGGCGCGCTGGCCGGCCCGTTCCGGCACGCGGGAGGTGCTGTGACCACGCCGCCCCCCGCCCCCGACAGCGCGCAGACCTGCCTTGCCGCCCAGCCGGCCCGATTCGGCTTCGATGCCGCCGTCCGCCTGCTGCTGCTGGCCCGGAACACCCCCCGGATCGAAGCGGCGATGCGGATCGAAGCCAGCACGGCGATGACCTATCCCGCCGCGCCGGTGCTGGCGGTGATCCCCGACGCCGAGGGAAAACCGCCGACCTTGCGGGTCGGGCTGCCCGGTCTGGTCGGAGCCGACGGGGTTTTGCCGCGCCCGATCGCGGAACAGGTCGCCCTGCACCACGCCCACCGGCTGGCCAAGCTGCTCGGGCTGGTCAGCCAGGGCCTGTTCGCCGCCCTGGCCGAGGCTGGCCGCAAATACCGGCTCGATCTCGGCCGCGAGACCGCCCGGCTGGGCGGTGAGAGCTTGTCTCCGGCGGAGCGAGCCCTGCTGGCGATCGCCGGACTGGGCGGGCCGACGGTGGCGCGCCGGCTGGGTGGCGAGCGGGAAACCCTGCTCTATTACGCCGGACTGTTCAGCCATCGCCCGCGCTCGGCGGCACGGCTGGCGACCCTGGCCGCCGACTGGCTGGGCCAACCGGTCTCGGTGATCGAATTCACCGGACGGTGGCGACATTGCGACCCCGACCAGCGCACCCGGCTGCCCGCCCCCGGCCAGCCCGGGATCTTCTGCCGGCTGGGGGGCGATGCCGCGCTCGGCGGCTGGGCCTGGATTCCCCAGAGCCGGCTGACCCTGCGGATCGGCCCGCTCGACGGCGAACGATTCAACACCCTGCTGCCGGACCGCCCGGGCTTGGCCCGGCTGTTCACCCTGCTCGAGGCCTATCTCGGGCTCGAAGTCGAAATCGCGGTGGCCCTGGTGGTCGCCACGGACGCGGTGCCAGGCCTGAGCCTGGGCGCCGGATCGCGACCCGGCCCCCGCTTGGGCTGGAACACCTGGCTTGGATGCGGCAGAGCCGGCGGCGACCGCGACGAAGCCCGGTTCACCGCCGCCAGCGTGGCTCACGCCCGCCGTCTCGTCCCCTTCCCCGCATCAGGACTGCCATGACCCAGCCCTTGTCCCTGCTGCTCCAACGCCTGTTCCGTGGTGCCGTCCCCCCGCCCGTGGACAGCCCGTCCATGGAGACCCCGCCACAGGACGTCCCGCCGCCGGGCACGGCCACGTCCGCCCCCCCGCCGCGCTCGGTCGGCGTAAGCCATACCGGCCGGCGCGCCAACAACGAGGACGCCTTCCTCGAACGGCCCGATCTCGGCCTGTGGGTGGTGGCCGACGGCATGGGCGGCGGCGAAGCCGGAGAATTGGCCAGCGGCCTGATCGTTTCGACCCTCAACGCCCTCGCCCCCCCGCCGGGAGACGGCCCGCCGATCGCGGCGGTGCGCGACGCCCTGGCCGAGGTCGATTCCGCGCTCCAGGCCGAGGCGGCACGCCGCGACGGGGCGATCATCGGCAGCACGGTGGTGGCCCTGCTGCTGACCCCGGACGAAGCGGTGTGTCTGTGGGCCGGCGACAGCCGGATGTATCTGTGGCGTGGGGGCCGATTGTCGCGGATCTCCCATGATCACAGCAAGGTCCAGGAGATGATCGATGCCGGCCTGCTCGATCCGGCCGCGGCCGAACGTCATCCCCTCGCCAACCAGATCACCAAGGTAATCGGTGTCGCCGGCTCCGGCGGGTTGGACGAGGCGCGGCTGGTGCCGCTGGCCGACGATCTGTTCCTGCTCTGCAGCGACGGCGTAACCAAACCGCTCGACGACGCGGCGATCGCCGGGGTGCTGGCGACGCTGCCATGGCCCGAAATCCCCGAGGCCCTGGTCCGCGCCGCGTTGGAGGCGGGCGGGCGCGACAACATTACCGCCGTCACCGTGGCAATCCCCCCGGTCGCGGCGACAGGCGACGACGACACCGTCAAGAAAACACGGACAGAGGCGCCAGCATCCTCCCCAGCATCGGCGGGGAGCGAGCTCCGGCTTGCCTTGCCGGATCCCCCGCGACATCCGGCAGCTTTTGCCGCGCTCTTCGGCCCCCCTCCCGGGACCACCGCGCCCCATCAACGAAAGATGTCTATAATGTCTGCTAAATTTGACTTAAAGTGCCCCTCTCTCTCCTGAGAAGGCAATCTACGGGAAGATTTTGCGGGAATAACCATCAGGGGTACTCGTGCAGTGCCCGATCCTAACAGAGGGAAGTCCGTCATGAGCATTCACAGGATCAGAACCCTTTGCGCGGTCGCCGTGATCGGGGGAGGACTGTCCGGATGTGCCGCACTCGACGCCAGCATCAACCACGCCAATCTCGATGTGCAGACGCACATGAGCGAAAGCGTGTTCCTTGATCCGGTGCCGCCGAACGCCCGCACCATCTTCGTCTCGGCGCGCAACACTTCGGACCATCCGGAAATCGATCTGCGCGGCTCGCTGACCCAGGCGATGGCGGCCCGAGGCTATCAGGTGGTGGAGGACCCCAACCTTGCCCACTACATGCTGCGGGTCAACATCCTCTACGCCGGCCCGATCGAGACCAAGGACACCAATTCCCTGCTGATGGGCAAGTACGGCGAACCGCTGCTGGCCGGTGCCGGCGCGGCGGCGCTGACCGCGGGCCTCGGCGGCGGGGTCGGAACCACCGCCGGGGTCGGCCTCGGGGTGGCCGCCGCGTCCTATCTGGCCAACCAGTTAATCAAGGACGTCACCTATTCGGTGGTGGTCGACATCCAGTTGTCGGAACGGCCGCTGTCGGGCGCCAAGGTGCGGCAATCGACCTCGACCCTCAACGCCCAGGGCAACGCCAACACCTTCGCCGCCAAAAGTTCGCAGGTGCCGACCGGCAAGGGCTACACCGGCTCGGCCGGGGCCAACGCCCGGGTCAAGGCGCAGGAAATCGACGAACAGGTCGATTTCAAGCAATACCAGATCCGCGCGCTGTCCTACGCCAACAAGGTCAACCTGAAGTTCGAAGAGGCGGTGCCGACCTTGCTGGTGCGCCTGACCTCCTCGCTCAGCAACCTGTTCGAATAAGGTCGGACGGAACCCGGCGGGGCATCCCTCCGGGTTCCGCAACGGCCGGTCGGGATGGCCGGCGCGGTCCGGCGGGGGGAAGGCGATGGCGGGCGAGAAAAGCAACGGTCGCGAAACGACGGCCGAGAAAACCTGGCAGCGGGACGCCCTGCCGCGCGGCACCCTGCTTCAGGGCTACCGGGTCGATCAAATCATCGGTCGCGGGGGATTCGGGATCACCTACCGCGTGGTCGATGCGCTCGACCAGGTTTTCGCGGTCAAGGAATGCTTCCCCCGGCAATTCGTCTGCCGCGACGGCCTGCTGGTGCAGCCGGTCGGCAGCGACGACGAGGGACCGTTCCAGGATTGCCTGACCCGGTTCCTGCGCGAGGCCAAGGCGCTGGTCCGCCTAACCGCCAACAGCACCGCCAGCGAAGGCATCGTCCGGGTGGTGACTCTGTTCGAGTCCAACAAGACCGCCTATCTGGTGATGGAGCATCTGTCCGGGCAGACCCTGCTCGAACTCATCAATGCCCATCCCGGCGGCATCCCCGCCGACCGGCTCGGACCGCTGATGGACGGGATGCTCGGGGCCTTGTCCACCGTCCACGCCGCCGGTCTGCTCCACCGCGACATCAAACCCGCCAACGTTTTCCTGCGCGCCGGCGGCGGGCCGACCCTGATCGATTTCGGCGCCGCCCGGGCCGTCCGGGGCGGCCAGACCACCACCTTCACTCAGATCTTTTCCGAGAGCTATGCCCCGATCGAGCAGATTCTCGGCGAGCCGCAGGATCCCTCGGCCGATCTTTACGCCCTGGGGGCGACCTTCTACCGGGCGATCGGCGGCACCCTGGTCGATGCGGTCACGCGGCACAAGAGCGTGCTGGCCAGCACCCCCGATCCGCTGCCGCCGGCCGGCGAGATCGGCCGGGGCCGTTATCCCGCCGAGCTGCTGACGGCGATCGACGCCTGCCTGCGCCCCAAGGCCGAGCAGCGCCCCCAGAGCGTCGCCGCCCTGCGCGCGATGATCCTGCCGCCGGAAGGAACCACGATGTTGGCCCCGGCCACATCGCATGAGACGATGACCACCGTGCTGGCCCCGCCTCCTCCGTCGGTGCCGGGTCCCTCCCGTCCCGTCCCCGACCGCCAGGCCGCCGACCGCCCCACCAGCTATGCTCCCCCGCGGACGAAATCCCGTCCCGGCCGGACCGCCGCCGCGTCGGGCCGGCCCCGCCGACGGATCGGGCCGGCCGCGATCGTCGCCGCGATGGTGATGCTGCTGCTGACCAGCGTCGGAGCCGGCGCCTGGTATGTCCATCACCGCCAGGTGCAGCGGGAGGAGCAGCGTGCCGCCGGTGAGGCCGCCCGAGTCCAGGCCGAGACCGAACGGCGTGTCCTCGAGGAGGAGGCCGCACGCCAGGCCGATCTGCAACGCCAACAGGCCGACGCCCTGCAACGCCAGCAAGCCGCCGAGGCGGAGGCCGCGGCCCAGCAGCAGCAGCAGCGGCTCAAGGCGGAAACGGAAACCCAGCAACGCCTCAAGGCCGAGGCCGAGAGCGAGGCGGCCGCACGCAAGGCGCGGGCGCGGGCGGAAGCCGCCCGTTCCCATGCCGAGAGCCCACGGGTGGTGCGCAGTTCGTCGACGACAAGCGGTTCGACCGTGCCGTTCGGCAGCGGCGTGATGCCACAGATCATCGAGATGGCAACCCCCAAAGGCGGCGGCAACACCCTGGCCGGCCCCGGCGGCGGGGCGCGGTGCCACCTCCTGGCCGAAAAACTGTCGCTGGGCGCGGCGCTCAATGCCGAGGACCGGCTGTATCAACGGACCCATTGCCCGTAGGCCCGAACCTGCCTCCCGCCGACGGCCGACGAATCCGTCCAATTCATTCGAATTTATTTTTAGCGATTTCCCGAGATGACGTCATACCCGACCAAGCTTCCTCGCGACCTTGCTCCGGTTCTGGCGCTGCTGCCGCAGATGACCGCCGAAAGCCGGCGACGCCTGATCGGGCTGAGCTGCCTGACCGATGCCCTGGCGCTGTGTCTGCGCCTGTCGGCCTGGGACGAGGCGATCGGGCTGTACGCCGCCGCCCTGCCCCGGCGCGAGGCGGTGTGGTGGGCCAGCCTGTGCTGCGGCCTGACCGCACCGCAGGATCAGACCCTGGCCGCATTGCGGGCACGCGAGGCGGCGGAATGCTGGGTACGGCGCCAGGATGAGGAGTCCCGCCGCGCCGCCCAGGCCGCCGCCGGGGCCGCCGAGCCCGCTCCCGAAGCCTGGGTGGCGATGGCCGCCTTCTGGAGCGGCGGCTCGATCGCCCCGCTTGGCCTGAGCGAGGTGCCGCCCGCCCCCCACCTGACCGCGACCGCGGTGCAAGGGGCGCTTGGCTTGGCGGCGATCCGGCCCGATCCCGCGCAACGGGTCCGCTGGCAAACCGACTTCCTCTCCCGCGCCGACGACATCGCCCGCGGCGGCGACGGCCGGACCAACCGAGGTGCCCCATGACCGCTCCGCCTCCGCTGACCCTGACGATGCTGGCCTGGCCCGAGGGGGGACGGCCGGAAAGCCGACAGATCGCCGATCGCTGCCGCCTGGGCCGCGGCCACGAGGACGCCGATTGGGCCCTGGCCGATCCTGGCAAGGCGATCTCGCGGCTGCATTGCGAGATCTTCCCGTTCGACGGCCGTTGGCAGGTGATGGACCGCAGCCTCAACGGCACCTTCCTTGACGATGACCCCCGCCCGATCGGCAACGGCCAGATTCGCGACCTGACCGATGGAAGCCGGTTGCGAATCGGCGAATACCGGTTCGAGGCCCGGCTGACCAGTTCGCCCCAACTCGATCCCGACCGCGCCCACGGGATCGCGGACGGGGCGGCAAGCCCGCCCTGGCCGCTCGATCCCTTGCGCCGCCGTGAACCGCCCCCGCCGGTAACCGAACCGGCCGAGCCCCCCGGACTATTTTCCGCCTTTCCGGGGGGCCTGGGCGGGTTCGAGCCCGAACCGGTCGCCAACGCCCCGGCCGACATCCTCGCCGCGCTGATCCGGGGGGGAACTGCGACCAATCCCGTCCCCCCCGCCGGAGGGGAGCCCCCGGGACTGGGAGCGGATTGGGCCCTGCCCAGGGAACCGGATCCGGCGGCGGCGAGATCGACCGGCGCCGCGTCCGGCGCGCTCGGCGCCGACTGGAACCAACCCCGCCCCCCGGCCGGACCGCAGGACGGTGCCCTCGGCGCCGACTGGAACCAACCCCGCCCCCCGGCCGGACCGCAGGACGGCGCCCTCGGCGCCGACTGGAACCAACCCCGCCCCCCGGCCCCCCTCCCGGGGGGCGCCCCACCCGACATCCCCCGGCCTGATGCCCGCCCTGATGGCGAGGCCGCCGCCCTGCTCGCGGCCTTCCGGCGCGGTGCCGGACTCGATTCCGATCCCGGCCCGGACCCGCTCCGTCAAATGGAACTGGCCGGGATCGCGTTGCGGGCGCTGGTCACCAACCTGCAACAGGTCCGCGACACCCGGAGCGAAATCCGCCGCGCCTTCCGCATCGCCGAAATGACCAGTTTCGCCGCCGCCCAGCGCAATCCGCTGCGGATGGTGCTGGAACCCGGCGACGCCCTGCGCGCCCTGCTGAACGGCCGGATCGATCCGGCCGAGGCGATCGGCGAGGCCTTGCGCCAGAGCGGCCTGCACGATCTCGCCCTGGTGCGGGCGATGCGCGAGGCGGCGGAGGATCTGATCGATTCGCTCAGCCCGGCCGAGGTCGAGGCCGCCACCGGGCAGCCGAGCGAAGGCGGCATGCTGACCGACCTGCGCCGGGCACGGGCGTGGAAAGCCTATCAGGGGCTGCATGCCCAGATCCGCGACGCCCTGCACGACGATTTCGACAGCGTGTTCGGCAAGGCATTCGCCCGCGCCTACGAACGGGCGCTGACCGACGCTGAAAACGCCGCCGGGCGGTCTGCGTCCGGTCAGGCCGCCACCGATCAGGGGGACCGTCACCGATGAGCCTGTATGACCGTGTCCTGTGGCAGGAAGGCATGTTCCTTCAGGCCCAGCATTTCCAGCAGCAAGACCGCTGGATCGAACATCGCCTGCGCCTGTTGCAGGCCGGGCTGGGCGGACATCCGTGGGGACTGCGCAGCCTGACCCTGGACACCCAGCGCCAGGGCCCGGGCCGGCTGACCCTGGTCGCCGCCGCCGGCCTGTTCCCGGACGGCACCGCGTTCGATCTGCCGGGGGCTCCTCCGGCGGCGGAAGCGCTGCCGCCGCCGCTCGAACTCGATGAAAGCGCCGCCAACCAGGTGATCTATCTGGCGGTGCCGTGCCCCGCACCCGGCGCGGCCGAGGCCGGGGCCACCGGCAGCGGAGTGCTGGCACGGCTGACCAAGACGGAAATCGAGGTCGCCGACACCCACAGCGGCGCCCCCGAGCCGGCGGTGGTGGCGGTCGGACGCCTGACCCTGCGGCTGATGCGCGCCGACCAGGATCGGCAGGGCTATCAGTGCCTGGCGATCGCCCGGATCCGGTCGGTCGGACCCGACCGGACCATCCTGCTGGACGAGCAGTTCATCCCCGCCGCGCTGAACTGCCGCGCCGCGGCGCCGTTGGACCGCTTCCTCGGTGAGTTGACCGGAATGCTGGAGGCGTTGGGCGAGGCGCTGGGCGGGCGCCTCGCCGGCAATGCCGGCCGGGCTCTGGCCGACCAGGGCGATTTCCTGGTGTTGCAGACGGTCAATCGCTGGCTGCCGCTGATTCGCAACTGGTCGCGCCAGCCGGCGCTGCATCCGGAACGGCTGTACGAGAGCTTGGTTCAGATTGCCGGCGAATGGGCCACCTTCACCGCGCCCAACCGCCGGGCCGGCGATTACCCGCCCTACCGCCACGAGGATCCGACCGCCAGCTTCACCCCGCTGATCGACGACCTGCGCCGGCTGATCCCGGCCGGAATGAAATCCGGGGTGACCGAAATCCCGCTGACCGAACTGCGTTACGGGGTGCGCAAGGGAACCCTGCCCGACCGGGCCCTGCTCAAGAGCGCCGTGTTCTACCTGGTGATCCGGGCCGCGGTGCCGGGCGAGACGCTGCGCCGCCACATCCTGACCAAGACCAAGATCGGCCCGCTCGAACGGATGCCCGACCTGGTCAGCGCGGCGGTGTCCGGGATCCAGCTTCAGGCGATGCCGCAGGCGCCACGGCAATTGCCGTTCGACGCCAACGCCCATTATTTCAAACTCGACCGCGGCAGCCCGCTGTGGCCCCAACTCGAACAATCGGCCGGGTTCGGCATCCACGTCACCGATGAACCGGCCGAAATGGTTCTCCAGCTGTGGGCGGTCCAGTCATGAGCGAGAACCCCTTCCAAAGCGCCGGCCCCGATGCCAAGACGGTCTACGTTCCCCGCCCCACCCCCGGCGGAAGCCGGCCGGCACCGGCCGGCCCGTCCGAGGCCACCCCCGCCGCCGAACCGCCGCGACCGCAGGCCCCGGCCGAGGCTCGGCCCCAGGCGGCCTCCGCCCGGACGGCCCCGCCCCGCGACCCCGCGCCGGCGGTGCTGGCCCGAGCCGGAGGAACGCCGCTGATCGACGCGGCGATGCCGCTGCTGCTGCTGCTGGCCAGTCTGCACTCGCTCAGCCGCGCCCCCGATCCCGCCACCCTGCGGCAGCGGGCGATCGACGGGGTCCGCGAGTTCGACACCGCCGCCCGCGCCGCCGGACTTGCCGCCGAACTGGCCCACCCCGCCCGCTATATCCTGTGCGCCAGCATCGACGACAGCGTGCTGGCCACCCCTTGGGGCAGCGCCAGCCCGTGGGCCCAGGCCTCGCTGGTTTCGATGTTCCATGGCGAGGTGGTCAGCGGCGAAGGCATCTTCCTGCTGACCGAATCGTTGAAACGCGACCCGCAGCGCCATCTCGACCTGCTGACCCTGCTCCATCTCTGCCTGTCGCTCGGCTATCAGGGGCAATACCGGCTGTCGCCGCGTGGCCCGGCCGAACTCGACCGGATCCGCGAGGAGCTGCACGCCCTGCTGCGCCGGTACCGGCCGGGCGGCGAGTCCGGGCTGTCGCCGTGCTGGGAAGGGGTGCCCGCCCCCTATCAGCCGCCCCGGGCCGGTCTGCCGCTGTGGGCCGCCGCCGCCGCCGGCCTGCTGCTGGTCGGGCTGGCATGGGGCGGCGGCCGGCTGTGGTTGTCACCGCAGGCCGAGACCCTGGCCGACCGCGCCGGAAGCCTGCCGCCGACCCAGATGCCGGCGCTCGACCGGGTGCGGCTGGTCACCGCGCCGCCCTCCCCGCCGGTCGGGCCCGACACCGGTTTCTCCAAACGGGTCCGCCAGTTCCTTCAGCCCCAGATCGACGCCGGACTGGTCAAGGTCGAACAGGGCCCGGCGGCGACCCGGGTGACGATTTTCGATCTCGGCGGCCAAGGGATGTTCGACGTCGGCCGCGCTGAAGTGCGCGACTCGTTCGTCCCGTTGCTGGGCGAAATCGGCAATGCCCTCAATGACGAACCCGGCCCGGTGCTGATCAGCGGCCATACCGACAACCGACCGATCCACACCGTCCGTTTTCCCTCCAACTACCACCTGTCGGTGGCCAGGGCCGATTCGGCCGGAGCGATCGTGCGGGCCCGGCTGCAAGCCAAGGATCGGCTGCAAACCGTCGGCTACGCCGCCCAGCAGCCCTGCGACAACAACGATACCGACCTGGGCCGGGCCCATAACCGGCGGATCGAGATCATCCTGCAGCAGCCGCAGGGATGAACGGAACAGGCAAAGACCGCCAGCGGCGGGGCCGGGGAGGAAGACAATGGTAACGGGGTGGTGGAAATCGCGCTGGATGCTGACCGGGCTGGGGGCCCTGGCGATCGGCGGACTGATCTGGCTGTTCGGACCGTTCCTCGGCCCGCTGTCCGGGTTGGGAGGGCGGATCGGCGCCCTGCTCGGGGTGGGGCTGGTGTGGGCGGTCGCCAATACCGTGCTTGACCGCCTGCGCCGACGCACCGAGCGGGCCCTGGTCAGCGGCATCACCGGCGAGACCGCGCCCGGCACGGAGTCCGGCGCCGCCAACGAAGAGGTCGAGGCCTTGCGCGCCCGGATGAAACGGGCGCTGGCGATCCTCCAGCGCGCCCGGCCGATCCGGGGCTACCTCTACGAACAGCCCTGGTACGTCATCATCGGCCCGCCCGGCTCGGGCAAAACCACCGCCCTGGCCAATTCCGGCCTGCGTTTCCCGCTGGCCGACCAACTCGGCGAGGGCGAGGTGCGCGGAATCGGCGGCACCCGGCTGTGCGACTGGACCTTCACCGAACAGGCGGTCCTGATCGACACCGCCGGCCGCTACACCACCCAGGATTCCGCCCCGGCGACCGACCGCGCCGGCTGGGAAGGCTTCCTCGATCTGCTGCGCCGCACCCGCAGCCGTCAGCCGCTCAACGGGGTGATCGTCGCCATCGCGATCGACGAGATCGCCACCACCGACCAGGCCGGCCGCGCCACCCATGCCAAGGCGATCCGTGCCCGCATCCGCGAATTGAACCACAAGCTGGGAATCCGGCTGCCGGTCTATCTGATCTTCACCAAACTCGACCTGATCGGCGGCTTTACCGAGTTTTTCGACGATCTCGACCGCGACGGCCGCGCCCAGGTGTGGGGCGTCACCTTCCCGCCCGGCGAGGATCCGCACGGCCCGGCCGACGGCTTCCCCGCCGCGTTCAACGCCCTGGTCACGCGGCTGGGGGCGCGGCTGAACGATCGGCTCCAGGCCGAGCGCAACCTGGAGCGCCGCACCCGGCTGATCGGGTTCCCGGCCGAGATGGCCAGCCTCGCGGCGCCGCTGGCCGACTTCGTCACCGAGGCATTCAGCGGCACCCGGCTTGATCCCGCCCCGCGGCTGCGCGGGGTCTATTTCGCCTCCGCCACCCAGCAGGGCCATCCGATCGACCGGGTCTGCGCCAGCCTCGCCCACGGGTTCGGCCTCGACCGGCGCGGCCTGCCCCAGGCACCGGGCCAGAGCGGGCGCAGCTATTTCCTGCAACGCCTGCTGGCGGGGGTGATCTTCGGCGAGGCAATGCTGGTCAGTCTGGCCCCCGCCGCCGCCCGGCGGCGACGGCTGGCCCGGATCGCGGCGCTGGCGGGCTGTGCCGCCCTGGTGATCGCCGCCTGCACCAGCCTGGCGCTGACCGCCACCCGATCCGACCGCCAGATCCAACAGGTCGGCGAGGCGCTCGACGCCTATGCCGCCGCCTATCGCGGCTTGGCCGAAACCCAGTCGCTCGACCGGGTGCCGCTGGGGGGAAGCGACCTGATGCAGATCCTGCCCGTGCTCGACCGGGCGCGCGCGGTGGTCGAGGCAGCCGAAACCGACCCGGCCGGGCTCGGCCTGTCGCAACGGCCGATGCTGGTGCAAAGCGCACAGCGCCTGTATGGGCGCGCCCTCAACGACCTGCTGCGGCCACGGCTGGTGTCGCTGCTGGAAGCCCGGCTGCGCAGCCATGCCGGCGACACCGATTATGTCTACCGCGCCACCGGCCCCTACAAGATGCTGTGCAACCTGTTGCCCGCCGACCCGGCCGCCCTGCGCGCCTGGTTCGACACCGAACTGGCGGCGAGCTTCGCCGGAGCCAGTCTGGCCGAACGCCGCACCGCCCTTGCCGCCCATGCCGCGGTGCTGTTCGCCCGCGACCCGGCCTTTTTCCCGCCGATGATGCCGGAACTGGACCATGATCCGGAGCTGACCGACGTGGCCGAGGCGAAAATCGGCACCATGAGCGTCAGCGACGTCGCCTATGCCGCGATCCTGGCCCGGCCGGTTCCGGCCGAGGTGAGCGACTTCATTCCGGAAAAGGCGATCGGCCCGTCGGCGCGCGGCTGGTTCGTCCGCCGCTCGGGCCAACCGCTCGGTACCCCGATTCCCGGCCTGTTCACCCCGGCCGGTTTCGCCAAGGTGTTGCGCCCCCGC
>JBDLVO010000213.1:0-11368 GCA_039804805.1 Pseudomonadota bacterium | reverse complement strand
TCCATATGATCGATGCGCCCCTGGTCGGGCAGGTCGGCGGGGTTGTGCAGCTCGGCCAGCTCGCCGTTGGTCAGATGCACGCGGTACACGACGCTGGGCGCGGTGGTGATCAGGTCGAGATTGAATTCGCGCTCCAGCCGCTCCTGGATGATCTCCAGGTGGAGCAGGCCGAGGAAGCCGCAGCGGAAGCCGAAGCCCAGCGCCGCCGAGGTCTCGGGCTCGTACTGGAAGCTGGCGTCGTTGAGGCGCAGCTTGGCCAGCGAATCGCGCAGATCCTCGTAATCGGCGGCGTCGATCGGGAACAGCCCGCACCACACCACCGGCACGCTCGGCTTGAAGCCGGGCAGCGGCGTCTCGGCCGGCTTCTTGTCGTCGGTGACGGTGTCGCCGACCTTGGTGTCGGCCACCGCCTTGATCCCGGCGGTGAAGAAGCCCATCTCGCCCGGCTTCAGTTCATCGACATGGATCATCTTCGGGGTGAAATAGCCGACGCTGTCGACCTGATAGGCCGCGCCGGTGGCCATCATCCGGATCTTCTGGCCCTTCTTCAGCACGCCGTTCTTGATGCGGACCAGGATGATCACGCCGAGGTAGGAATCGTACCAGGAATCGACCAGCAGGGCCTGGAGCGGGGCGTCAAGCTCGCCCTCGGGCGCGGGCAGGCGCTGCACCAGGGCTTCCAGCACGTCGCCGATGCCGAGCCCGGTCTTGGCCGAGATCATCACCGCGTTGCTGGTGTCGAGTCCGATCACGTCCTCGATCTGCTGCTTGACCCGGTCGGGCTCGGCGGCGGGCAGGTCGATCTTGTTGAGCACCGGCACCACTTCGTGCCCGGCATCGAGGGCGTGATAGACGTTGGCCAGCGTCTGCGCCTCGACCCCCTGGCTGGCATCGACCACCAGCAGCGAGCCTTCGCAGGCGGCGAGCGAACGCGACACCTCGTAGGCGAAATCGACGTGGCCGGGCGTGTCCATCAGATTGAGCTGATAGGTCTGGCCGTCCTGGGCGCGGTACATCAGCCGCACCGTCTGAGCCTTGATGGTGATGCCGCGCTCGCGCTCGATATCCATCGAGTCGAGGATCTGCTCCTTCATCTCGCGCGCCTCGATGGCGCCGCAGGACTGGATCAGGCGGTCGGCCAGAGTGGACTTGCCGTGGTCGATATGGGCGACGATCGAAAAATTACGAATATGCGAGAGCTTGGTCATGGCGGCCGATTATCCTCGATAACCGGCGGACCATAAAGCCCGCCACCGGTTTTGGGAAGTAGCGCGATGGCGGGGCCGCGGTTCTCGAAAACTCTTGGGCTTTCGCCCAAACCCAACCGGGGCGATGCCCCGGACCCCCCTTTTTACAAAAATGAAGGGGGTTTGGGGCATCGCCCCAAGCGGGTGCGGGCGGCAGCCCGCCAAAAGGAGCCCGGGACTTACCGCCCGCTCGGCACCCAGTCCGACCAGCCGCCGCCGGCCAGCGGCGAGCGGCAGAAGCCGAGGCTCCACGATTCGGTGCTGACCTTGGGATGGACCGAGTTGAAGGTGAACTGGCCGTCCTTGATTGCCGGCAGCTCTTCCGACGCGGTCGCGGTGACGGTATTGTCGAAACAGTCCTGGGTCTCGGTGCTGTCGTGCCGGGTGGTGCGGACGCTGACGCGGTAGGTGGCGTGCTTGTCCTCGGCGCTGGCCTCCGAGCTTTTGCCCGGGCCGCTGTCGTCGAGGTTCGACATCCGGCCGCGGATCGCCTTCAGCGCCAGTTCCTTGACCACGCCGCTCGACAGCCGGTTGGCCGGCCCGTTGGCGGCGGCGTAGAAGGCGTCGACCTGGGCGAAGGTGTGTTCGACCACCGCCACCGGCACCCGGGTTTCGCGGGCGACGTCGGAAGCGTCGGAGGCCAGCGCCGGCGCGGCCGACAGGGTCAGCGCCGCCGCCAGCGGCAACAGGCGAAGGGAGTGCGGGAGCATCGGGCATCCTCCTTGCGGCAGCCGGGTTCGGCTGCGGAAATCTGCGTCCCGACTTTGACGAAGGAACCCCGCGATGACAAGACCGGCGATCGTCTGGTTCCGCCGCGACCTGCGGCTGGCCGACCACCCTGCCCTCCACGCCGCCGCCGCCCTGGGCCGGCCGGTGATTCCGCTGCTGATCGACGAAACCGGCCCCGCCGAGGCGGAAAGCGACGGCGGCGCCGCGCGCTGGTGGCGCCATCACGCCGTCGCCGCCCTGGCTGCCGCGCTGCAACGGCGCGGGCTGACCCTGCTGCTGCGGCGGGGCGCGGCGGGGGCGGTGCTCGACGAGGTGATCGCCGCCACCGGGGCGACCTGCGTGCTGTGGAACCGGCGCTATACCCCCGAGGGGGTGGCGGCCGACCGGGCGGTCAAGGCGGCGCTGACGGCGCGCGGGATCGAGGCGCGCAGCTTCAAGGCCAACCTGCTGTTCGAGCCGTGGGAGATCGCCACCCAAAGCGGCGGGCCGTTCCGGGTGTTCACCCCGTTCTGGCGGGCCTGCCGCGCCGCGCCCTTGCCGGAACCGCCCTTGCCGGAGCCGCCCGCCTTGTTGTCCTGCCCGGACCAGCCGGCGGGCGAGCCGCTCGAGTCGTGGGGCTGGCGGCCGACCGCGCCGGACTGGGCCGCCGGCCTGCGCGCCGCCTGGACTCCGGGCGAGGCCGGCGCGCGCGACCGCCTTGCCGCTTTTCTCGACCGGGGGCTGGCCGGTTATGCCCAGGGGCGCGATCTGCCCGGCCGCGCCGTCACCTCGCGCCTGTCGCCGCATCTGGCCTGGGGCGAGATCTCGCCGCGCGCCCTGTTCCACGCCGTGCGCGACGCGATGCCGGCAGGGGCCGATGCCGACAAGTTCCTGGCCGAACTCGGCTGGCGCGAGTTCTGCGCCCATCTGCTGTTCAGCCAGCCCGACCTCGCCTCCCAGCCGCTGCGCGGGGCGTTCGCCGCCTTCCCCTGGCGCGACGCCCCGGCCGAACTGGCGGCGTGGCAACGGGGCCGCACCGGCTATCCGCTGGTCGATGCCGGGATGCGCGAATTGTGGGAAACCGGCTGGATGCACAACCGGGTGCGGATGGTGGCCGCGTCGTTCCTGGTCAAGGATCTGCTACTGCCCTGGACCGCTGGCGCGGCGTGGTTCGCCGACACCCTGGTCGATGCCGATCCGGCCAGCAATCCCGCCTCGTGGCAATGGGTCGCCGGCTGCGGCGCCGATGCCGCGCCGTTCTTCCGCATTTTCAATCCGGCGCTCCAGGGCGAGAAATTCGATCCCGCCGGCGCCTATGTCCGCCGCTGGTGCCCCGAACTGGCCGGGTTGCCCGACCGCTGGCTCCATCGGCCGTGGGCGGCCCCGGCGGCGGTGCTGCGTCAGGCCGGGCTGCGGCCGGGCCAGACCTATCCCGCTCCGATCGTCGAACACGACGCCGCCCGCCGCCGCGCCCTGGCGGCGATGGAGAAATGTCATGGCGAGGCGGCCGACGTCAGGATTTGACTGGCGGGTCAGTCGGCAGTCTGGAGGAGCGATCATGACGACGGGATCACGCGGCGGCGCGCCGTGGCGGATGGCGCTGGCGGCGGCGCTGGTGGGGCTGGGCGCGGCCGGGCCGGCCGGGGCCGAGCCGGCGGCGGGCAAGATCTGGACCGAACCGGCCACCGGCATCGTCTTCGTCTGGGTGCCGGGCGGCAGCGCGACGATCGGCTGCGACGGTGCCGATTCCTGCCCCGAGACCGACCGGCCGCGTCACCAGCGCCGGGTCGGCGGCTTCTGGATGTCGCGCACCGAGATCACCCAGGGCCAGTGGAAGACCCTGATGGAGACCAATCCGTCGAAATTCCAGAAAAGCGAGGATTACCCGGTCGATCAGGTCACCTGGGAGGACGCCCACGCCTTCGTCGCCAAGCTCAACAAGGGCTCGACCGGGCAGTATCGCCTGCCGAGCGAGGCGGAATGGGAATATGCCTGCCGCGCCGGCCATCCCGACGATCCCTATTGCGGCGGCTCCGACCCGGCGGCTTTGGGCTGGTACAACGCCAACAGCCGCAACACCGGCACCCGCCCGGTGGCGGGCAAGGCGGCCAACGCCTTCGGCCTCTACGACATGAGCGGCAACCTCTATGAATGGACCGAGGATTGCTGGACCGAATCCCATGCCGGCGCCCCGGCCGACGCCAAGCCGCGCCAGGATGGCGAATGCCTGTCGCGGGTGCTGCGCGGCGGCTCGTGGGGCAATTATCCCACCCAGATCCGGGTCACCACCCGCAAGAGCGACAGCGACGTCAAATGCCCGTTCATCGGCCTGCGGCTGGTGCGCGAGCCCTGATCCTTCGCCCCGGGAGCGCGGTCGCTCCGGCCAGGCGGGGGGCCGCGAAAAAATTCACGACGATGAAAAAAAGGCGTTGACGGAAAGGGCAGATCCGAATATTTCTTCGGGCCTCGGACGGCGGCGGTCGTTCGGAGGCTACCTGCCCAGGTGGCGAAATTGGTAGACGCGCTAGTTTCAGGTACTAGTGGCCGAAAGGCCTTGGAAGTTCGAGTCTTCTCCTGGGCACCATCCTCCTCCGCGAGGAACAATCCAAAAAATCGCTAAGTCGGCCCAAGGCGGCGCCCCCATCGGGGGCGCTACGCCTTTTTCCGTTTGTTCGATCGCGCCCTCCCGCCAAGGGGATCCAAGGGCCTTCGGCCCTTGGCGGGTGTGGGCGGAGCCCACGTCCCCTCTGTCATGGCGGCCGATCAACCGGCCAGCGACGCCGAGGCGGCGAACACCCGGTTG
Organism: Pseudomonadota bacterium; assembly: GCA_039804805.1. Taxonomy (GTDB): domain Bacteria; phylum Pseudomonadota; class Alphaproteobacteria; order Rhodospirillales; family Magnetospirillaceae; genus Phaeospirillum. Next base: position 6,610 of record JBDLVO010000213.1, on the reverse strand, counting down.
CGGCCGGCGTCCTTGGCGCGGAACAGCGCGGCGTCGGCGCTGGCGATCAGATCCTCCAGCCCGCCGCCGCCGTCGCCACAGACCAGCAGGCCGACGCTGATGGTTACCGCGACCGGGCGTTCGCCGGCGAGGCAGACCGGCGCTGTCGCCACCTCGCGGCGGATCGCCTCGGCCACCCGCAGCGCCCCGGGCTCGGCGGCGTCGGTCAGCAGCAGCACGAATTCCTCGCCGCCCAGCCGGCCGAACAGGTCGCCCTGGCGCAACACCGCGCGGCAGCGGCGCACCACCTCGCGCAGCACCGCGTCGCCGGCGGCATGGCCGTATTGGTCGTTGATCCGTTTGAAATGATCGATGTCGAGCACCAGCATCGCCACCGGCAGGCCCTGCTGGCGGGCGCGGTACAGCGCCGCCCCGGCGGCGGACAGGAAGCCGCGCCGGTTGAGGCAGCCGGTGAGGGGGTCGGAATTGGCGAGGTCGAGCAGCCACATCTCCCGCTGCGCCGTCAGTTGGGCGAGGCGGCCCAGGCTGTCCTGGAACACCGCCAGCGCCCGCGAAATTCCGCCCATCTCGTCGCGGCGGTCGCGGTAGGGGATGTCGATGCCGCGTTCGCCCCCACTCATCCGCGCCATCACCTCGGACAGGCGCAGCAATGGCCCGATCACCCGGCCGACGAACAGCGCCATCGTCGCCAGGGCGAGCGCCATCGCGCCGCCGATCGCCCCCAGCGCGAGCACCATGCCGCGAAAGCCGTGGGCGCGGTTGGCCTCGGCGATGCGGCGGGAATCCTCGATCGCCGCCTCCATCGCCACCACCAGCGAGGCGTTGGCGGCAAACGAGTCCCGCCGCCAGGTTTCGAGATCGACCGGATAGGGGGTGGCGGCGAGGCCGGCGGCGATCACCTGTTCGCGCAACGGCCGGTGTCGGCCGAAATAGCCGTCGTGGGCCCGGGCGATGCCGGCACGGGTGTGGAGCGGGCAATTGGTCCCGCCGGCGAACAGGGTCAGGTCGCGCCAGAGCTGGTCGATCGCGCCGACCGTGGCGTTGAGCCGGTCGCGTTCCGCCGGGGTCATCGGCCGGCCGAGCGCGACGATGCGGGCCAGCAGCACCCCGTTCTCGCCGGCGAGGAAGCGCAGGCTCCAGGCGTCGCGGGCATGGTCGAGCAGCACCCCGGTCTCCGGGCTGAGGGCGATGGTGGCGTCGATCCGCGCGGCGAGGAAGCGGTCGATCTGGTCCAGCACCGCCCGATAGACCGCCAGCACCTCGCGATTGGCCTCCAGCGCCGGCTCGGCCGGCCGGCGCAGCAGCTTTTCCGCCACCCGGCCGCGCGCCGCGGCGATGCGGGCGCGCAGATCGGGCCCCTGCGCGGCGAAGGGGTCGCCGTCGCCGGCCAGGGCCGCTTCGAGCGCCGCCAGCGCGCGGTCGCTGTCGGCGGCGTCGGCGCGCAATTCATCGAGCAGGGCCGGCGGCGGCGTGGTGGCCAGCAGCGCCCGGTTGACCGGGCCGCGCTCGGCGGCCAGGGTGGTGGCCGCCCGGAAGGCGAGGCCGATCCGGTCCTCGGCGACGAAGGCGCGGCTGGCGCGCTGATAGGTCGCCCAGCGGTCGATCAGCAGCGACCCGGCCCCCAGGACGATCAGCACGGTCAGCGCGGCGAGGCACAAGCTCCCGAATGACCTGATCGACATCCGCCGCGTCCCCGCCCGCTGCCCCGGCCGGATCCCTTCGGCCCTCGGAGGGAACCATAACCGCCATTTGGGATTGACGGGAGTAAAAAATCGATCAATTGGAGAATGGTCCCGGGGCGTCACTGGAAGGAAAGAGGTGGGCGCCGCCCACGCCCGCCAAGGGCCGGCGGCCCTTGGATCCCTGCGGGGGTCGGGCGCGGACCGGCCTTTCCGCTTGGGCGCCCGCGTCCAAAAGCCTTGCATCCGTTCCGGCCGGGATGCTACATCTCAACGCGAAACAAGGCGGTAAAACGCTTTTAAATCAATGCATTGTTGAAGGGTCGCGCCTCGGGGGCCGGCCTTTTGGCGTGTCCAGGCCGGCGGGCTTTGCCGCTCGGTCCGGTCCAGAACGCAAGGAGCAGCGCCGGTGACCAATTTCTATCATCGCGGCGATCTTCCCGCCGGGCTCGATCTCGGGCCGTCGATCGCCGTCGATACCGAAACGATGGGGCTCAATCTGCACCGCGACCGGCTCTGCGTCGTCCAACTGTCGGCCGGCGACGGCAACGCCCACATCGTCCATTTTCCCGAGCCGCGCTGGGACGCGCCGGTGCTGGCCGGGCTGCTGGCCGATCCGGCGGTGACCAAGCTGTTCCATTTCGCCCGGTTCGATCTGGCGATGATCCGCCGCCATTTCGGCGTGCGCTGCGCCCCGGTCTACTGCACCCGCACCGCCTCGCGGCTGGTGCGCACCAACACCGACCATCACGGCCTCAAGGATCTGTGCCGCGAACTGCTCGGGGTCGAGCTGTCGAAGCAGCAGCAATGCTCCGACTGGGGCGCACCCAGCCTCAGCGACGAGCAGATCGCCTATGCCGCCTCCGACGTGCTGCACCTGCACCGGCTGCGCGAGCGGCTCGACGCCCTGCTGGCGCGCGAGGGGCGCACCGCGCTGGCCCGGGCCTGTTTCGACTTCCTGCCCGACCGGGCCGAGCTGGATCTCGCCGGCTGGGCCGAGGAAGACATCTTCGCCCATTGATCGGCCGCCGCCCCGGTCCCGACCGGGCCGGGGCGGCGCGATGCCCGGCCGGCGGGACCACCCGTCGGTTGCGCCGTCGCGTTTTGCCTTTCCGTCACCGGGGGGATTCGTATAGTAGGGGGCCTTGGCCGCGCCCAAGGCGCACCCAAGGCCCCAGTTCGGACCCGCCGCCATGACCGCCGCCGTCACCACCGCCATCGCCATCGCCCGCCGTGTCCTCGCCACCGAGGCGACGGCGCTGGGCGAGCTCGCCGCCAGCCTGGGCGAGGCCTTCGCCGGCGCGGTCGAGACGCTGGAGGCCGCCTCGGGCCGGGTGGTGGTCACCGGGATGGGCAAAAGCGGCCATGTCGCCCGCAAGATCGCCGCCACCCTGGCTTCGACCGGCCGCCCGGCCTTCTATGTCCATCCCGCCGAGGCCAGCCACGGCGATCTCGGCATGGTCACCCGCGACGACGCGGTGATGGCGCTGTCCAATTCGGGCGAAACGCCGGAACTGGGCGATTTCATCGCCTATTGCCGCCGCTTCTCGATTCCGCTGATCGGCATCACCGGCGGGGCCGACAGCACCCTGGCCCAGGCCGCCAGCGTCGCCCTGGTGCTGCCGCGCCAGCCCGAGGCCTGTCCGATGGGGCTGGCCCCCACCACCTCGACCACGATGATGCTGGCGCTCGGCGACGCGCTGGCGGTGACCCTGCTCGAACGCAAGGGCTTCACCGCCGCCGATTTCCGTCTGTTCCATCCCGGCGGCCAGCTCGGCCGCCACCTGCTGCGGGTGTCCGATCTGATGCATCGCGGCGCCGAGCTGCCGCTGGTCGCGCCCGATACGCCGATGGGCAGCGTGCTGCTGGTGATGACCGAAAAGAGCCTGGGCTGCGCCGGCATCGTCGATGGCGACGGCCGGCTGATCGGGATCGTCACCGATGGCGACCTGCGCCGCCACCTGCGCGGCGACCTGCTGGCGCTGACCGCGGCCGAGGTGATGACCGCCAATCCCAAGACGGTGGCGCCGACCCTGCTGGCGGCCGAGGCGCTCGGGCTGATGAACGCCAAGACCATCACCGGCCTGTTCGTGGTCGACGAGGCGGGGCGTCCGGTCGGGGTGCTGCATGTCCATGACTGCCTGCGGTCGGGGGTGGCGTGACCGAGCCCGGCGACGGCGGATCGTCGTGGCGGCGGCGGTCGCGCCCGGCGCCGGCGGGGCCGTTCGCCCGCTATTCCCGCTTCGTCGGGATCATGAAGGTGGTGCTGCCGGCGCTGGCGGCGGTGCTGCTGGGTCTGGTGGTGGTGTGGCCGAAGCTGACGCTGGAGCATGAGGGCTTCCAGATCGGGTTCGCCAAGATGCCGTTGAAGGAGGTCGATACCCTGGCCATGCGCAACGCCCAGTATTACGGCCTCAACCAGGCGAACCGGCCCTACGCGCTCAGCGCCGAGGTGGCGGTGCAGGACCATGCCGCCGACGGCGACCAGATTCAGCTCGACCGCCCCCAGGCCGACTTCACCACCGCCTCGGGCGCCAACGTGGTGATCACCGCCGCCAACGGCCTCTACCGCAAGGGGGAGCACACCCTGCTGCTGACCGGCGACGTCAACCTCTACCATGATTCCGGCACCGAGCTGCACACCGACGCCGCCACCGTCGATCTGGCCCGCTCGACCGTGCGCGGCGACCGCCCGGTCACCGGCCACGGGCCGCAGGGGACGATCGACGCCGCCGGGTTCGAGGTCACCGACAAGGGGCAGAGCCTGACCTTCACCGGCCAGAGCCGGATGACGCTGTGGACCGCCGGGCACGATCTGCTTTCCGGCCGACGGGCCGCGCCGCGATGACCCCCCCCGCCCTCCCCCGTCTGGCCGGGGCCGCGCTGGCGGCGCTGGTTCTCGCCGCGCCCCTCCCCGTTCCGGCCCAGGGCTTTTCGATGGCCCAGGGCGGGGCGCAGCAGCTTCAGGTGTTCGCCGACCAGGGCATCGAATGGCATGCCGAGGAATTGCGGGTGATCGCCAGCGGCAACGCCAAGGCGGTGCGCGGCACCATGACCCTCGATGCCGACACCCTGACCGCCTATTACCGCCACGGCGCCAATGGCGACGAGATCTGGCGGATCGACGCCGACGGCTCGGTGGTGACGATCCGCTCGCCCACCGACACCGCCACCGGCACCAAGGCGATCTATGACCTCGATCAGGCGGTGCTGGTGCTGAAGGGCGGCCCGGCCCGGCTGGTGACCCCGACCGACAGCTTCCAGGCCAGCGAGCAGATCGAATATTGGGAAGGAAACAAGGTGGCGGTGCTGCGCGGCGACGCGGTGGCGACCCGCGGCGACCGCACCCTGCGCGCCGACGTGATCACCGCCCATTTCCGTGACAAGGGCACCGGGACGGCCGGCGCCAGGCCGGCGGGGGCCGCGCCCCCGGCCGCCGCCGCCGCGGGCGCGGCCCGCAAGGCGTCCGGCGCCGGCGAGGACAGCCTGGATTTGGAACGGGCCGACGCCTATGGTCATGTCGTGCTGACCACCGCCAAGGAGGTCATCACCGGCGACCGCGGCGATTATGTCGCCGCCACCGGGATCGCCACCCTGTCCGGCGCGGTCAAGATGACCCGCGAGGGCGGCAACCAGTTGGAAGGCGGGTGGGCTTACGTCAACATGAAGACCGGGATCAGCAAGCTGTTTCCCGCGCCGCCCAATGGGGGAACCCCCGGGCGGGTGCAGGGAGTGTTCACCCCGCAGAAACGCGACGGCGGCGCGGCGGCCCCGAGCGGAGGGGTGCCCGCGATCGGGGACCTCGGCGGCCAGTGATGCAGGACGACAGCCCGCGGGACGGCGCCGCCGCGACGACGGCGGCTCCGACGCTTTCGACCGCTTCCGGCCTGGTGGCCCGCTCGATCGGCAAGCGGTTCAAGCGCCGCCCGGTGTTGCGCGACGTCTCGATCACGGTGCAGCGCGGCGAGGCGGTCGGCCTGCTCGGCCCCAACGGCGCCGGCAAGACCACCTGTTTCTACTGCATCACCGGGCTGATCGCCCCCGATGACGGGGCGATCCTGCTCGACGGCCACGACATCACCCCCCTGCCGATGTACCGTCGCGCCCGGCTGGGGATCGGCTATCTGCCGCAGGAAGCCTCGATCTTTCGCGGCCTGACCGTCGAGGGCAACATCATGGCGGTGCTCGAGGTGGTCGAGGCCGACCGCGAACGGCGCGAGCACGACCTCGAAACCCTGCTGACCGAATTCGCCATCTCCCATCTGCGCCGCGCCCCGGCGCTGGCGCTGTCGGGCGGCGAGCGCCGCCGGGTCGAGATCGCCCGCGCCCTGGCCGGGCGGCCGCATTTCGTCCTGCTCGACGAGCCGCTGGCCGGGATCGATCCGATCGCGGTGGCGGAAATCCGCGATCTGGTCGCCCACCTCAAGGATCGCGACATCGGCGTGCTGATCACCGACCACAATGTGCGCGAGACGCTCGACATCATCGATCGGGCTTACATCCTGCATGGCGGATCGGTGATGATGGAGGGAAGCCCGGCCGAGATCGTCGCCCATGAGGGCGTGCGGCGGGTCTATCTGGGCGAACATTTCAGCCTGTAACCGGGAGGGGACGCACGCCATGGCCCTGGGCCCCCGTCTCGATCTGCGTCAGACCCAGTCGCTGGTGATGACCCCGCAATTGCAGCAGGCGATCAAGCTGCTGCAATTCTCCAGCCTCGAACTGTCGGCCTTCATCGAACAGGAGCTGGAGCGCAACCCGCTGCTGGAGCGCGAGGAATCCGATGGCCCGGCCGAGCCGCCGGGCGAGCCGGCGGGTGAGGCCGGCGACATGCCGCTGCTCGATTCCGCCCGCCTCGAACCCTCGATCGTCGACGAGATCCCCGCCACCGGCGGTGCCGCCGAGGCGATGGACGTCGATGTCGACAACCT
>JBDLVO010000212.1:0-3580 GCA_039804805.1 Pseudomonadota bacterium | reverse complement strand
GGTGATCGAGGCGGTGGCGATCACCGAGGATGGCGGGATCATCCCGACCAGCTCGATCGGCAATTCGGCCACCTTCGCCATCCTGGCCGAAAAGATCATCGTCGAGATCAACCTGCACCAGAGCATGGACATGGTCGGGTTGCACGACGTCTACATCCCGACCCGGCGCCCGCATCGCGAGCCGATTCCGCTGATGAGCCCGAGCGACCGCATCGGTCTGTCCTACATCCCGGTCGATCCGTCGCGCATCGCCGCGATCGTCATCACCGACAAGATGGACTCGTTCGCCACCATCACCCCGCCGGACGAGGAAACCAACGCCATCGCCGGCCATCTGATCGAGTTCTTCCGCCACGAGGTCCGCAAGGGCCGGCTGTCGACCTCGCTCCAGCCGCTTCAGGCCGGGATCGGCTCGATCGCCAACGCGGTGATGCACGGCTTCATCGACAGCCCGTTCCATGACCTCCAGATGTATTCGGAAGTGTTGCAGGACTCGACCTTCGAGTTGTTCGACGCCGACAAGCTGAAATTCGCCTCGGGGTCGGCGCTGTCGCTGTCGGGCGACTGTGCCCGCAAGTTCTTCGGCGACGTCAAGCGCTACAAGGACCGGCTGGTGCTGCGGCCGCAGGAAGTGTCGAACCATCCCGAGGTGATCCGCCGCCTCGGCCTGATCGGCATCAACACCGCGCTGGAAGCCGACATCTACGGCAACGTCAACTCGACCCACGTCAACGGCACCCACATGATGAACGGCATCGGCGGTTCGGGCGATTTCGCCCGCAACTGTTACCTGTCGGTGTTCGTCACCAAGTCGGTCGCCAAGGGCGGCAAGCTGTCCTCGATCGTGCCGATGGTCACCCATGTCGATCATTGCGAACACGACGTCGATCTGATCGTCACCGAGCAGGGTCTGGCCGACCTGCGCGGCCTCGCCCCGCGCGAGCGCGCCAAGCTGGTGATCGAGAACTGCATGCATCCGACCTACCGCGACCGCGCCCGCGACTACTACACCCGGGCGCTGACCCGGGGCGGTCAGACCCCGCATGTGCTGGAGGAGGCGTTCGCCTGGCACCTCAACGCCCAGCGCACCGGGACCATGCTGGGCGACACGCCCGAAGCCGCCGCCGCCGAGTAACGGCGGCGACCCCCTCCCGCCCCGCCCCATGCCTCGGGGGGGGAGGGGGATCCGGTTCCTTCCGGTCCGGTTGGGCTCCATCGGCCGGACCGACCGTTCCCGCCCGGGCGTCCTCGCCCGGGCGGTCGCGTTTGGGGGATCAGGAGGAGAGGTCGCGGACGATCTGTTCGGCGCGGTGACGCCACAGATGCTCCCGCATCACTTTCTCATAGGCATTGCGGCCGATCTTCTGCAGCCGGACCGGATCGGCCAGCGCCTCGCGGGCGACCTCGACGAAATTCCGCTCCGAGTACCAGATGAAATCCTCGCCCGGGGTGAAGAAGTTGGCGATGTCGCACGGCGTGCCGCAGAAATAGCTGTAGCCGACCAGCAGGGGGCGGGCGCAGGCCATCACCTCCATCGTGCGGTGATGCAGGCCGAGCGGGCATTCATGCACGCTGAGCCGGGTCTGGCGGTAGATCCGGGCCAGTTCGCTCGGCCGGGTCTTGTCGCCCTGGTAGAACGGGGCGAATTGCGGCCAGGTCAGCCAGCTGTTGCGGCCGCAGAAGGCGATGCTGCCGGTCGAGGCCAGCATGCTTTCGGCGATGATCCGCCGCCGGTACAGCCGGTAGAACCGGGTTTCGAACAGTTCCAGCAGCGGCTGGGGCAGATCCTTCATCTCGATCCGCGGGTTGCTCCGCTTCAGCCGGAACAGGATCAGATCGTGGATCGCCTTAAGATCGTAGCCATATTCGCTGTAGAGGTTGCTGGCGATGATCTCGTCGAGCAGTTCCTGCACGGTGCAGCAGCGCTGGCCATCGACCACGATCGGGCCGTTGAGGAAATCCGGGTTGATGACCGAATGAAGGAAGCCGCACAGGCTGAGGTCGAAGCGGTAGGGCTCGCTGTCGTCGGGGAAGAAGATCGATTCGTCGGCGCCGGGAAACAGCCAGCGGCACGAACCGGGATCGACCGTGACCCCCAGCCGCTCCGGTTGCAGGCAGTAATAGACCAGATCGCTGCCGCCGGCCCCGTCGAGCACCGACACGCCGAAATTGCGGGCGTTCTGGATCCAGGAGACGTGCAGCGCCGACGAGCAATCGGCCCCGATCTGGTCGCGGGAGCGGTCGAATTCGAACACCACGTCCGGCTTCCAGACATCGAGGAACGCCTCCATCTGCGGGGCGTTCGGCAGCGGCCAGCCGGCGAAGCATTCGATCCCGATCTGCTCGAAGCCCCGCTTGAGGCCGAGCAATTGCAGAACCTGGACATTGTCGTCGTTCGAAAACAGCGCGATCCGTTTGAATTTGACCATCATCGCCCCTCTTCAATTTGCCCTGGCCCGATCAAGGCGGCGGGCTTTCGCCCGCGCGCCTTTGGCGCGTCAACACATGCGTTAAGCGGGCGGAGCCCGCACCCGCTTGGGGCGAGGCCCCAAACCCCCTTTGTTTTCGAAAAAGAAAGGGGGTCCGGGGCCTCGCCCCGGTTGGGTTTGGGCGAAAGCCCAACAGCTTTGGGGCCGCAACCGGTCACGTCCCCTGCTCCCGCAGCCAGGCCTCGACCCGGTCGAGTTGCCGCGTCGCCTTGCCGCGCTGGCGGTCGAGCACGGCGGCCCGATCGGTGAAGCCGGCGAATTGGCGCGCGCTCCAGCGTTCGGGCAGGAATTCGTTGAGCAGGATCAGGGCCCAGCGCAGCCCGATCAGCGGCGCCAGCAGCCCCAGCCGCGCGGCGAACTCCGCCTCGGCGCCGTAAAGCGCGCCGGCTCCGGCGACGAAGCGGTCGGCCAGGGCCGCGTCCAGCGCCATGCCCGGATGCTGGATGAAATCGGCGGTCAGCTTGACCGGATCGTCCCAGCCGAAATATTCGAAATCGAGGAAGACCAGGCTGCCGTCGGCCCGGCGGAGGGCGTTGTGAAAGCCGAAATCGGACGGGCTGAGGCAGCGCCGCGCCGGCGTCAGCGGCGCGTCGAAATCGCGGCCGAGCCGGCGATAGCCCGCTTGCGCCGCTTCGGCCGCCCGCGCGCGCAGCGGCAGCAGCCGGTCGGTCAGCAGTGCGTCCAGGTCGGGGACCGTCGCCAGCCGGTCGAGCCGACGCTGCAATTGGGCCAGGATCTCGCCGCCGGACAGGCAGGCTTCCGAGGCCGGCGGCAGTTCGGCGCCGACCGGCCCGAGGTCGCGCAGCCGGCGGGCGAAGGCGAGGGCGGCGTCGATGTCCTCGGTGGCGGGGGTCGTGACCCGGGCGCCCTCGATCCATTGATACAGCGCCAGCCCGTGGGCGCGGTCGCAGGCCAGCGCCGCCGGAACCTCGCGCACGCCGTGGCGGTGGAGGAAGGACAGGGCGGTGAATTCGGCCCCCAGCCGGTCGCGCGGGTCGTGTTGGCGCGAGGGATAGACCTTGAGGGCATAAGCGTGCCCGGCGCGGTCCTCCAGCCGGAACAGCCGGCTGTTGCCGCCGCCCGCCACCGCC
>JBDLVO010000211.1:0-4286 GCA_039804805.1 Pseudomonadota bacterium | reverse complement strand
GGAACAAATTTCCTCGATATCGGGGATGAAGCCCATGTCGAGCATGCGATCGGCTTCATCGATGACCAGCAGGCTGCACTGGTTGAGCATGATCTTGCCGCGGCCGAACAGGTCCATCAGGCGGCCGGGGGTGGCGATCAGCACGTCGACGCCGCGATCGAGCAGGGCGGTCTGATCGGCCATCGACTCGCCACCGATGATCAGCGCCTTGGTCAGGCGGTGATACTTGCCGTAATTGTCGAAATTCTCGGCCGCCTGGGCGGCCAGCTCGCGGGTGGGCGCCAGGATCAGCGAGCGCGGCATGCGCGCCTTGGCCCGCCCGGCGGCGAGGATCTCGATCATCGGCAGGGTGAAGGACGCGGTCTTGCCGGTGCCGGTCTGGGCACAGCCGAGCACGTCGCGTCCCATCAGCACCACCGGAATGGCCTGAGCCTGAATCGGGGTGGGGGTCGCGTATCCGACCTCGGTCAGCGCTTTGAGAAGTTCGGGGCCAAGACCCAGAGTCTCAAACGTCATCGAGGCACTTTCCGGGCCGTCCGAGCGGCCATGTTGTTCGGGGGATGTCATGTGCGGTCGCTATATAGGTAAACACGCGGTCAAGTCAATGAAAATGCCGTGAAACGGAGGGATTGCACCCTTCCGGCCGGGCCGATACCCTGACCGCGCCCGTCATTTGCCCCGCCGCCATGCCCGAGGAAAGGACCCGCCGCCGATGCCGACCGCCGTTGCCCCGCCCGAAACGCCCCTGCTGATCGATGCCGACCGCTCCTGTCTGGTGATCGTCGATGTCCAGGAGGCGCTGGCCCCGACGATGTTCGATCCGCGCCGGGTCTATCGCGGCTGCTCGATCCTGCTGCGCGCCGCCACCCGGCTCGGCCTGCCGCTGCTGGTGACGGAACAATATCCGAAGGGGCTCGGCCGCACCGTCGGCGAACTGCGCGAACTGGTGCCCGACGACGCGGTGATGGACAAGCTGCATTTCTCCTGCGCCGCCGATCCGGCGATCCGCGCCCGGGTCGAGGGCTTCGGCCGGCCCCGGGTGGTGCTGGCCGGGATCGAATCCCACATCTGCGTGCTCCAGACCGCGCTCGGCTTCAAACAGCTCGGCTTCGCGCCGGTGGTGGTGGCCGATGCCTGCGCCTCGCGCGCCGAGGGCAATTACCACGCCGCGCTCGACCGCCTCGCCGCCGCCGGGGTCACCATCGCCACGGTCGAGATGGTGCTGTTCGAATGGCTGCACCGCGCCGGCACCCCCGAATTCAAGGAATTGTCGCCGCTGATCCGCTGAGCCGGATCGCCGCCGCCCGGAAAGGTCCCCGCCGATGACCGATGCCCGTCCCACCCTGATCCTGCTGTCCGGCCTGCTGTGCGACCACCGTCTGTGGCGGGGGCAGGCGCTGGCCCTGGCCGGGCGGGTGCGGGTGGTCTGCCCCGATCTGGCCCGCGACGACAGCCTGGCGGCGATGGCCGAGCGGGTGCTGGCGGCGGCGCCGCCGCGTTTCTCGCTCGGCGGCCAGTCGATGGGCGGCTATCTCGCCCTTGAGATCTACCGCCGCGCCCCCGAGCGGGTCGAGCGGCTGGCGCTGGTGTGCAGCAACGCCCATGCCGACGCCGAGGCCCAGCGCCAGCGCCGGCTCGACGCGATCGCGCTGGCCCGCGCCGGCCGGTTCGGGCAGGTGGTCGCCGCCCAGGCGGCGGTGCTGTTCTCGCCGGCGGCCCAGGACGACCCGGATCTGGCCGCCTTGTTCCGGGCGATGGCCGAGGCGATCGGACCCGAGGGCTTCGCCCGCCAGCAGCAGGCGATCATGGGGCGGAGCGATTCGATCCCGACCCTGGCCACCATCGCCTGCCCGACCCTGGTGCTGGGCGGCGGGCTCGACCGGCTGACCCCGCCCGAGCTGCAACAGGCGATTGCCGCGTCGATTCCCGGCGCGGTGCTGGAAATCGTCGCCGATGCCGGCCATCTCGCCCCGATCGAGCGGCCCGAGGCGGTCGCCGCCGCGCTGGGCCGCTGGCTCGACCGGCCGGCGGCCTGAGCCGGGCTCATTCCACCGTCAGCAGGATGGTCTGGCGCCGTCCGCCGCTCTCGTAGGTCAGCGGGTACTGGCCGGGGCTGAGCGGCCCCAGTTCGGCCCGGTTGCGGTTGAGGCTGCCGGGCGACAGCGCGCCCTTGGGCGACACCGGATTGATCCAGTTGGCCGGCGCCTCCAGCCCGGCGAGGCCGATCTCCGGCGCCGTCACCAATCCGGCGCGCGAGCCGATGGTGGCGGCGGTCAGGTCGAACGGGGTGTGGGCCGGCACGGTGATCGTCTGCGGATGGACCTGGCCGGACTGGATCACCAGCGAGCGGACCGGACGGTCGGTGCAGCCGGCGGCGGCCAGGGACAGCAGCGGCAACAGCAGCAGGGGACGAAGCTTGTTGATCATCGGATCATGTCCTTAAGGTTGAAAAAGGTCAGGAAGCGGCCGGGGCCTGATGGGTGGTCCGCCAGTGCCACAGCAGGGCGCGCGAGAACGGCCGGTACAGCACCGGCAGCACCACCAGGGTCAGCAGGGTCGAGGTCACCAGCCCGCCGACCACCACGGTGGCGAGCGGGCGTTGCACCTCGGCGCCGACCCCGTGCGACAGCAGCATCGGGATCAGGCCGAGTGCCGCGATGAAGGCGGTCATCAGCACCGGACGCAGGCGGGACTGGGCGCCGGCGGCGACGGCGCGGGGGACGGTCATCCCGCCCAGCACGTTCTGGTTGATGGCGTTGACCATCACCACGCCGTTGAGCACCGCGACGCCGAACAGGGCGATAAAGCCGATCGAGCCCGGCACCGACAGGTACTGACCGCTGGCGAACAGGGCGAACAGGCCGCCGATCAGGGCCAGCGGCACGTTGAGCATGATCAGCGCCGCCTGCCCGAGCGAGCCGAAGGCGAAATGGAGCAGCAGGAAGATCAGCGCCAGCGAGGCCGGCACCACCACCATCAGCCGGGCCTGGGCCCGCCGCTGGTTCTCGAACTGGCCGCCGAATTCGAGGGTGTAGCCGGTGGGCAGGGCGATCTCGCGGGCGATCGAATCGCGCAGTTCGGCCACCAGCCCGCCCATGTCGCGGCCCTCGACATTGGCCTCGATCACCACCCGGCGCCGCACGTCGTCGCGGCGGATCTGCGGCGGGCCGCTGCCGATCGCGACGCTGGCGACCTCGCCCAGCCGGACCCAGGCGCCGTCGGGGGCCTGGAGCATCAGGGCGCGGATCGCCTCGGGGCTGGCGCGGAAGCGCGGGGCCAGCCGCACCACGATGTCGTGGCGCTCGTTGCCCTGGATGATCTGGCCGGCGGTGCCGCCGCCGATCGCGTCGGACACCAGCTCCATCACCGCGCCGACCGGGATGCCGACGCGGGCGAGGCGGTCGCGGTCGGGGGTGACGGTCAGCAGCGCCTCGCCGCTCATCGCCTCCATCGCCACGTCGCTGGTGCCGGCGGTGCGGCGCACCAGCGCCTCGATCGCCTTGCCCTTGGCCGCCAGCACGGCGAGGTCGGGCCCGAACAGCTTGATCGCCAGTTCGGCCTTGACCCCGGACAGCAATTCATCGACCCGCGAGGCGATCGGCTGCGAGAACGACACCTGGATCCCCGGCAGCACCGCCAGCGCCTGCTGCATCCGCGCCTGGAGCGCGGGGCGGTCGGCGGCGGTGCGCCATTCCGCCACCGGGCGCAGCCCGACCAGGATCTCGATGTTGCTGACCGGCTCGGGATCGCCGCCCAGTTCGGCCCGGCCGATCCGGCTGGAGGCCAGGGTCACCTCGGGGAAGGCGGCGAGCCGCTGCTCCAGGCTGCGGGCCACCCCCAGCGCGGTGTCGAGGCTCGACGCCGCCGGCAGGGTGACGCGGATGTTGAGCGAGCCTTCCTCCAGCTCGGGCATGAACTCGCTGCCGATCAGCGGCAGGGTCGCCAGCGCGGCGACGAACAGCGCCAGCGCCGCCGCCACCACCCGGCGCGGCCGCCGCAACGCCGCCGGCAGCACCCGGGCATAAAGCCGCTCGAACGGCGGGAACACCCAGCTGTCGCGGTGACGGATCCCGCCGGCCAGCAGGGTGGTCGCCAGCGCCGGCAGCACCACCAGCGCCACCACCAGCGAGGCGGCCATCGCCAGCACGATGCTGATCGCCATCGGCTGGAACAGCTTGCCCTCGACCCCTTCCAGGCTGAACAGCGGGGCGAACACCACGATGATGATCACCACCGCGAAGAACACCGGCCGGCTGACCTCGCGCGCCGCCTGCTGGATCCTGAGC
>JBDLVO010000210.1:0-7370 GCA_039804805.1 Pseudomonadota bacterium | reverse complement strand
CGGCCGCGCCGAAGAGGCGATCACGGTCTACGACGACGTCCTCGACCGGTTCGCCGCCGCGACGGAGCCCGCTTTGCGGGAGCAGGTCGCCAACGCCCTGGTCAACAAGGGGAACACGCTTAGGCAGCTCGGCCGCGCCGAAGAGGCGATCGCGGTCTACGACGACGTCCTCGACCGGTTCGCCGCCGCGACGGAGCCCGCCTTGCGAGAGCGGGTCGCCCTAGCCCTGGTCAACAAGGGGGTCGCGCTGGAATATCTCGGCCGCGCCAAAGAGGAGATCGCAGCCTACGACGACGTCGTGGACCGGTTCGCCGCCGCGACGGAGCCCGCTTTGCGGGAGCAGGTCGCCAACGCCCTGGTCAACAAGGGAATCACGCTGAAGTATCTCGGTCGCGCCGAAGAGTCGATCGCGGTCTACGACGACGTCCTCGACCGGTTTGCCACCGCGATGGAGCCCAACTCGCGCGAAGCGGTCGCCCGCGCCCTGGTCAACAAGGGGGACACGCTGTTGAGCCTCGGCCATGCCGAAGAGGCGATCGCGGTCTGGGATGACGTCGTGGACCGATTCGCCGCCACGACGGAGCCCGCCGTGCGGGAGCAGGTCGCCGGAGCGCTGGTGTCGAAAGGAAATTGCCTATTCGACCTCGCCGGCGACCTTGCCGCCGCCGAGGCGACCTACCGGCGCGGACTGGAGATCGTCAGCGACGATCTGTTCCTGAAAGCCAACCTCGCCTGGGTGCTGGTCGTCGGCGGACGGATCGAGGCGGCGCGGGAAATTTTCGAGCAGCTTGACGGGTTGGACCCGGTCGGGCGGGACCTGCTGCGGGCTGGATTGGCGTTGGGGCGGGACAATCTCGGCGATGCCTTCGAGGCGCTGCGGGCGGCCCTCGATACGGGGCTGGACTCCGCGACCTCGCCGTTCTTCGACGACCTGTTGCGGCTGCTGCGGCTGGCGGCGGGGCGGGGGCATGGGGAACGGATGCTGGCATGGTGGCGGACGGAGGGCCTTGCCGAGCGCTATGCCCCGATTCATGCCGCCTTCACCGCCTTCTTGAAGGGAGAGCGGTTCCTGCTCGACTTCGCCCCGGAAATCCGGCAACCGGCGGAAATGCTGTTGCGGCGGCTGGCCCCACGGCGGGAAGCGGCTCCCCCCCCACCGCCCAAACGCCGGGGCCGTCCCCGCAAACGGCCGATGTCCTGACGGGTGACTCCCGTCACGGGTTCCAAGGGCCTTGCGGCCCTTGGCGGGTGTGGGCAGAGCCCACGTCACAGCGGCTGGTACGGTTTCCCCAGCGCCTCGGCGACCGCCTTGTGCGCCACCGTACCGGTATGGATATTGATCCCGGCCGCGAGATGCGGGTCGCGGCGGGCCGCTTCCTGCCAACCCAGATCGGCCAGGGTCAGCACGTAAGGCAGCGTCGCGTTGGTCAGGGCCAGGGTCGAGGTGCGCGCCACCGCCCCCGGCATGTTGGCGACGCAGTAATGCACCACGCCCTCCTCCACGAAGGTCGGGGCGGCATGGGTGGTGGGACGGCTGGTCTCGAAGCAGCCGCCCTGGTCGATCGCCACGTCCACCAGCACCCGGCCGGGGCGGATCCGGGCCAACTGGTCGCGGCGGATCAGTTTGGGGGCCGCCGCGCCCGGCACCAGCACCGCACCGACGATCAGGTCGGCGGTCGGCAATTGCTGCTCGATCGCCTCCTTGGTGGCGAACAGGGTGCGCAGGCGCGGGCCGTACAGGGTGTCGAGTTCGGTCAACCGCCGCATCGAGCGGTCGAGTACCACCACCTCGGCGCCGATCCCCAGCGCGACCCGGGCGGCGTTGGCGCCGACCACCCCGCCGCCGAGGATCACCACCCGGGCCGGCTCGACCCCGGGGGCGCCCGACAGCAGCACCCCCGCCCCGCCCCGCTCCTTCTCCAGGCAGGCGGCGCCGACCTGGATCGCCATCCGTCCGGCGATCTCGCTCATCGGCGCCAGCAGCGGCAGCCCGCCCCACGGATCGGTCACCGTCTCGTAGGCGATCGCGGTGACGCCGGAGTCCAGCAGCAACTCGGCCTGTTCCGGGTCGGGGGCGAGGTGCAGGTAGGTGAACAACACCTGCCCGGGGCGCAGGCGGCGACACTCGACCGGCTGCGGCTCCTTGACCTTGACGATCAGCTCGGCCTGGGCGAACACCGCCTCGGCCTCGGCGAGGATCTCGGCCCCGGCGGCGCGATAGGCGGCATCGTCGAAGCCGATCCCGGCCCCCGCCCCGGCCTGCACCACCACCCGGTGGCCATGGCCGACCGCCTCGCGCACCCCGGCCGGGCTCATCCCCACCCGGTATTCATGAATTTTGATTTCGGCCGGAACCCCGATCAGCATGACTTCATCCTCCCGCACCTTATCAACGGGCCAGATCGTCGGCTCAGATCAACAGTAAAACATTATATTGACAGGATAAGTCTTGTAATGGGATTTGTGAAGGCGGTTTTTCCCCGAGCACGGACGGCCGGGGCACGCAGGAGAGGGAAAGGGTTCCAAGGGCCTTGTGGCCCTTGGCGGGTGTGGGCAGAGCCCGCATTTCTCCCCCAGAGGCGGGTTGACGCGAACCGGGAAAGGTGGTTGACCAGGACCGCGCCGGCGGCCGCCCCGAACGGGGTGCGTCGTCCCCACCCCCTTCAGCCAGAGGCCGACGAGCATGAGCGATTTCGCCTATCATGAACTTTTCCCGCTGGGGCCGGACGAGACCCCCTATCGCCCGCTCGGAGCCGAGGGGGTTGCCACCACCCGCCTCGACGGCCAGGAGATCCTCACCGTCACCCCCGCCGCGATCACCCGGCTGATCAAGGAGGCGATCCGCGACACCTCGCACCTGCTGCGGCCGGGCCATCTCGCCCAGTTGCGGGCGATCCTCGACGATCCCGAGGCGTCGGACAATGACCGCTTCGTCGCCTACGACCTGCCGAAGAACGCCTGCATCGCCGCCGGGGGCGTGCTGCCGATGTGCCAGGACACCGGCACCGCGATCATCATGGGCAAGAAGGGCGAGCGGGTGTGGACCGGCGGCAGCGACGAGGCGGCGATCTCGCGCGGCGTGGCCGAGGCCTATACCGAACTGAACCTGCGTTACTCCCAGACCGCGCCGCTCTCGATGTACGAGGAGGTCAATACCGGCAACAACCTGCCGGCCCAGATCGACCTGTACGCGGCACCGGGCAACGCCTACAAATTCATGGTGATGGCCAAGGGCGGCGGCTCGGCCAACAAGACCTTCCTCTACCAACAGACCAAGGCGCTGCTCAATCCGACCAGCCTGCTGAAGTTCCTCGACGCCCAGATCCGCACGCTCGGCACCTCGGCCTGTCCGCCCTACCACCTCGCCATCGTCATCGGCGGGCTGTCGGCCGAGATGGCGCTGAAGACGGTCAAGCTGGCCTCGGCCCGCGCCCTCGACAGCCTGCCCGGCGAGGGCAGCGCCCATGGTCAGGCCTTCCGCGACCGCGAGTTGGAACAGATCGTGTTGCAGATGACCCGCGACATGGGGATCGGCGCCCAGTTCGGCGGCAAGTATTTCTGTCATGACGTGCGGGTGATCCGCCTGCCACGCCACGGCGCCTCCTGCCCGGTGGCGATCGGGGTGTCGTGCTCGGCCGACCGCCAGATCAACGCCAAGATCACCGCCGACGGCCTGTTCCTGGAGCAGATGGAGACCGATCCCGCCCGCTTCCTGCCCGACATCGACGCGGCGACCCTGGGCGGGCCGGTGGTCAAGATCGACCTCAACCAGCCGATGGACCAGATCCGCCGCACCCTGTCGCAATACCCGGTGCGTACCCGGGTGGCGCTGACCGGGCCGATGGTGGTGGCGCGCGACATCGCCCACGCCAAGCTGAAGGAGCGGCTCGACCGCGGCGAGGGCCTGCCCGAGTATTTCCGTCAGAGCGCGGTCTATTACGCCGGCCCGGCCAAGACCCCGAGCAATTTCGCCTCGGGCTCGTTCGGCCCGACCACCGCCGGGCGGATGGATTCCTACGTCGAGCAGTTCCAGGCCGCCGGCGGCTCGATGGTGATGATCGCCAAGGGCAACCGCTCGAAGGCGGTGACCGAGGCCTGCCAAAAGCATGGCGGCTTCTATCTCGGCTCGATCGGCGGCGCCGCCGCCCGCCTCGCCCGCGACTGCATCAAGAAGGTCGAGGTGCTGGAATATCCCGAGCTGGGAATGGAAGCGGTGTGGCGGATCGAAGTGGTCGATTTCCCCGCCTTCATCGTCGTCGATGACAAGGGCAACGACTTCTTCGCCGAATTCGCCCACTGATACGAGGCCCCCTGGTCCGGTTCGCCATCGGCAACCAGGGGGAGCCCGGGGCGGCAGTCCCGCAGCAGCGCCTGCCGCCCAATCCCTTAACCTCGTGGCGTCGATTGCCGGCCGGCTACCGAGCGGCCTTCCTCACAATCGTTTCCAGCCGATCGACTGCCGCCGGGATGCCACCTTCGTTGTAGCCGAACCAGCAATCCCCCCGCCCCTTCATGAGGAACACTTCCTGTCCGCTCGCATTGTCGATCACCGACACTTCGTAGCGCAGGGCATTCGGTCCAACCAGGCAGGGATTCCAGGTGCGCTGTTCAACCTTAAAGGTGTAGCGCGGCCTGCGCTCCCGGCTGATGGTGATGTCCGCCTCGGGCAACACCTTGCCGGTCACCCGGTCATCACCCTGCGAGACGATGATGGTCCACCCCCGACGAGACAACTCGTCCTTCAACGCACCAATCACCCCAAACGTGCCGGTCGGCAGCAACGCCACCTTGTCGGACGGGTCAATGCTGCCAAGTGGGCGCGATTCATGCCAAGCGCAGGCGGTCAGCAGGAGCGCGGCCAGCGAAAGAAGGGCATGTCTGTTCATGGCATCACCCGAAGAAGCCCTTGACCACCAGCGACACGACACCGGCCAGGACGGCGCCGAGCATCCATTTCAGCACGGCCAGATCGACGCGAACCGGGTGGAGTTCGGCCTGAAGGTCGGATTTGTTGACCAATTCCTGCCCGGCCGCCTCGGCGAACGCCTCAGCCGCCGCCTTGGCTTGTTCGCGCGTGAAGCCTCCGGCCTCAAGCCGTTCCACGAATTTCAGGGTGTCAAAGGCTACGGTGGTCATAAAAAACTCTCCGCCAGCCAGCGCGCAATGAAAAACTATAAAAGGTATTAATTCTCGTCATTTCCGTTGCTATCCGGATAATATATTTCAAATTACAGTAATTTTAACCATCCCACTTGAGGCGAGCCCATCTCAAGACGCTTCTCTGCTTGGCTCTCGCCTTATGAACAGCACCGCTCATTGGGCCGAACCAAGCGGCGACAGAGTCCTTTCGACACAGCTTGGCATCACCCCGTGGGCCTCACCGGAGATCCGCCTGAAAGATTCGCACAGTTTGCGCCCTGATCCAACCGCCTTCCCCCGGCGAGGCCCGTGGGGATAGGCGGCCCCCCCACCGGGCGCCCCCTGTTACCAAAGGATACCAACCAACAATACAAATGTTACCTGCGTTACAATACAGGACAATATAAAAACAGAGAAGAGCATTGATCCTCACGCACAGCCGGGCGTAAGGTGCGTTATCGCGTTTCCTCCGCGATCGATTTGATGAAATCAGCCCAAGATCCAGATCATGACCGACAATCCCGCGCGGCGTCCGTCGCGAACGACTCTTTATCGTTGGAGCGCCCTGGCGGGGCTGGCCGTGTTCGGCCTTGGCCTGGCCCTGCTGGCCTGGCCGGCCGGCCAGCTTGATGCCCAGCCGGCGCCGCCGCCGGGTGGGCCGCCCGGCGGTCCCGGCGCCGCGCAGGCGCAGACGGTCAGCGTCGCCACCGCCGAGGCGCGCGACCTGCCGGTGGTGCTGACCGGGCTCGGCACCGTCACCCCGCTCGCCACCGTCACCGTCAAGTCGCAGATCAGCGGCTATCTGACCCGGGTCGCCTTCAGCGAGGGCCAGACGGTCAAGCGCGGCGCGCTGCTGGCCGAGGTCGATTCCCGCCCCTATCAGGCCTTGCTGGCCCAGTATCAGGGCACGCTGGCCAAGGATCAGGCCCAGCTCGACAACGCCAGACGCGACCTGGCCCGCTATCGTACCCTGGCGGCGCAGGATTCGATCTCGGGGCAGAATCTCGACACCCAGGCGGCGACGGTCCGCCAGTACGAGGGGGTGGTCAAGACCGATCAGGCCCAGGTCGAAACCCAGAAGATCAACATCGATTACTGCCACATCACCTCGCCGATCGACGGCCGGGTCGGGCTGCGGCAGGTCGATGCCGGCAATTACGTCACCGCCTCGGACAGTTCCGGCCTCGTGGTGGTGACCCAGATGACCCCGATCTCGGTGCTGTTCACCCTGCCCGAGGACAATCTGCCGCAGATCCGCGCCCGGCTGCGGGCCGGCGCCTCGCTGCCGGTGGCCGCCTATGACCGCGCCAACAGCACCAAGCTGGCCGACGGCACGCTGGCCACCCTCGACAACCAGATCGACACCAGCACCGGCACGGTCAAGCTGCGGGCGATCTTCGCCAACGCCGACGACGCGCTGTTCCCCAACCAGTTCGTCAATGCCCGCCTGCTGGTCGATACCGTCAAGGGCGCGGTGACGGTGCCGCTGGCGGCGGTGCGCCACGGCAGCGGCGGCGACAGCCTCTATGTGGTCGAGGACGGCAACGTCGCCCACCTGCGCAATGTCGAGACCGGGCGCGGCGATGGCGACCGCATCGCCATCACCCGGGGCCTCGCCTTGGGCGAGCGGGTGGTGACCGATGGCGCCGACCGCCTGCGCGACGGCGCCAAGGTCAAGGTGGCCGCGCCGGGCCAAGGCAAATGAGGGCGGGCTCCCGCCCGCGCGCTTCGCGCGCAATACCGACAAGCTACGCGGGCTCCCGCCCGCGGGCCCGGCCGGGGCGATGCCCCGGACCCCCTTTGTTTTTTAAAAAGATGGGGGTTTGGGGAATCGCCCCAAGGGGGGCGCGGGGCGGCAGCCCCGCCGACGCCCCCGTGATCCCCAGACGGAGTTGACGCGATGAATCCGTCGCGGCTGTTCATCGAGCGCCCGGTCGCCACCACCCTGCTGATGCTGGCCCTGCTGCTGCTGGGGGGCGTGGCCTATCGCTTTCTGCCGCTGTCGTCGCTGCCGACGGTGGATTACCCGACCATCCAGGTGCAGACGCTTTACCCGGGCGGCAGTCCCGAGGTGATGGGCCAGACCGTGACCGCGCCGCTGGAGCGCCAGTTCGGCCAGATGGCCGGCCTGGACCGCATGGCCTCGACCAGCGCCGGCGGTGTGTCCATCATCACGCTGCAGTTCGGCCTGGGCCTGGCGCTGGACGTGGCCGAACAGGAAGTGCAGGCCG
>JBDLVO010000209.1:0-4081 GCA_039804805.1 Pseudomonadota bacterium | reverse complement strand
GCCGACGACGGCGCGGTGCTGCCCGGGGCCAAGCGGGCGATCCTGCTGATCGACCCGTTCGCCGACGGCGCCAGCCTCGGCCCGGACAGTGCCGCCAACGGGCTGAAGGCGATGGTGCCCGCCCTGTTGTCGAGCATGGTGACCCAGGGCCGCTACGACAGTTCCGACCTGCGCCTTGCCGCCGATCCGGACGTGTTCAGCCGTTTCATGATCACCGCCCAGCGCGACGGCAAGACCGGCGGGCAGGCGATCGCCACCGGCGGTCTCGGCGGCTTCCAGGGCTTCCTCTGCCGCGACTTCCGCGATCACGACTACCGGCTGGGCTGGCGCAACGCCTGGGCCTATTTCCGCAACGAGCTGGTGCTGCCGGAGAAGAATCGCCTGTTCGACGGCTGGACCGACGCGCAACGTCGGCATTTCCGGGTCGAGGAGCCGGACGGGGAGGGGTTCCTGCCGATCATCCCGCTGCTCGGCGCCGCCGCGCCCGAACCGCCCGAGCCGGCGTGGCCGAAGGGCAAGCTCGATCCGGCCACGCTGCGGCCGGGGTTCCGTCGCCGCATCGCCCGGGTGCTGGCCACCGTCGAGAACAATCTGGTGCCCTGCGACGGCACGTTGGACAACGGCCTGACCCGGCTGTGGCTGTTGCCGGCACTGAAGCTGGTCGGCCCCGACAAGGGCGCCGACGCGATCATCGCCGCGATCGATGACGCCCTGAAGGAGTGGAACCTCCAATAGCTCCGGGTTCGAAGGGCCGGTGGCCCTTCGCGGAGAGCGCCGAGAGGCAGCGCCTCTCGGCCCCCCCGGGGGGATCAGCCGCCGACGGCGGCCAACCGCCCGAACCCCTCTTCCAGATCCGCCTTGAGGTCGGCGGCGGTTTCCAGCCCGGCATGGAAGCGCAGCGACGGCCCTTCCGCGCTCCAGGGAGTGGCGGTGCGGTGGATCGACCCGGTGGTGGGGATCACCAGACTTTCGAACCCGCCCCAGGAATAGCCCAGCTTGAAATGGCGGTAGCCGTCGAGCATCGCATCGACCGCCGCCTTCGACGCCGGCCGCAGGATCACCCCGAACAGCCCGCTTCCGCCGGTGAAATCGCGCTTCCACAAATCGTGGCCGGGATCGGACGGCAGCGGCGGATAGAGTACCCGGGCGATTTCGGGCCGGGTTTCCAGCCAGCGGGTTAGTTCCTGGGCGGTGGCGAAATGCTGGGCCAGCCGCACCGGCAGGCTGCGCAGGCCGCGCAGGCCGAGATACATCTCCTCGGTGCCGGGGCTGGCGCCGAAGGTGGCGACCGAACTCTTGATCCGGTGCCACAACGCCTTGTCGGTGGTGGTGATGGTGCCGAGCATCGCGTCGGCGTGGCCGACGATGTATTTGGTCGCCGCCTGGATCGAGATGTCGGCGCCGTGGGCGAAGGGCTGGAAATGCAGCACGCCCCAGGTGTTGTCGATCGCCACCAGCGCGCCGGCGGCGTGGGCGGCCTGGGCGATCGCCGGCAGATCCTGCATCTCGAAGGTCAGCGAGCCGGGGCTTTCGGTGAACACCAGCCGGGTGTTGGGGCGGATCAGCGCGGCGATGCCGGCACCGAGGCGGGGATCGTAATAGGTGGTCTCGATCCCCAGCCGGGCCAGCACCTTGTCGCAGAAGCCCCGGGTCGGCGCATAGGCCGAATCCGTCATCAGCAGATGGTCGCCCGCCTCCAGCAGCGCCATCAGGGTGCCGGTGATCGCCGCCAGCCCGGAACTGGTGGCGATGCAGTGGCCGCCGCCTTCCAGTTCGGCCACCGCCTCTTCGAGGGCGAAGGTGGTGGGGGTGCCGAACCGGCCGTAGCGCACCCCCTCGAACGGGGTGCGGCCGCTCGATTCCATCGCGGCGACCGAGGGATGGAGGATGGTCGAGGCGCGGAACACCGGCACGTTGACGGCGCCGTCATAGCGTTCGGGGTGGCGCCCGGCATGCAGCAGGCGGGTTTGCTTGTCCATCGGGGCTTGGGATCCATCGACAAAAGGGGGAGGGCATGGTGCCGCGCCGCCGCCCGCTTGCCAAGAAAATGCTGGTCCGGGCCCGCCCGGTTCAGCGCACCCGGTAGTGGCCGTGACAGCCGGTGCAGGCGGTGGTGATGTCGCTGACCGCCCAGGACAGTTCGCGCATGCTGGCATAGTCGCGGCTGCGGTTGGCCCGTTCCGCCGCCTGGGAGAAGCGGGCGGCGGCGGCGCGGAGTTGGTCGCGGGCGCCGACCATCTCGGGCGGGAACCAGCGGGTGATCGCCTCCTCGCCTTCCTTGTTGGTGAAAAAGCGCAGCCGCTGGTCGGCGACGCGGGCCGCCTCGGTGAAACGTTCCTGCGCGGTGTCGGACAGGATGGTGTCGAGCGCGACCAGATGGTCCTGCATGTTCATCAGCAGGCTGTCCCGCACCTCGTCCGGCATCGCCACCAGTTCGCGCGGATCCTCCGCCCGCGCCGTCCCGGCCAGGGCCAGCAGCAGGGCCAGGGCCGTCAGGCCGGTTCGCATCGTTCCCATCGGCGTTTCCCCCTTCCACTCCACTCGGGTCGGGACCATCATCGCCCGGCTGCTCCCGCCTGTCGAGAGCCCGGCGCCGACGGGGTCCCGTGGCCGTTGGCGGTGACGGGTTGTCAACTTTCTCGGCTTAAAATCCCTATTCGGCCTAAACTAGCCATCCGGGGCCCAGGCCGGGTCCGGCAGCACAGCGGCGACGGGGCGGAATGGAGCCAGCTTTCCACGGCAGGGACGGGCGGGTCGAACTGGCGGTGGCGTCGCTGACGCGGCATCTGCTCGCCCTCGGTCTGCCCTTGTCGCTGCTTGGCCTGGGCGACGCCCTGGCCACCGGCTCCACCGGGGTGGGGGTGGCCGCGCCGCTGTTGGCCGCCGGGCTGGCGCGGGCGCTGATCGCCGCCCTCGACGCCGCCCGCGCGGTGATCGCCCGCGCCGCCGGCCGCGTTCCGGCGCGGATCGATCTGCTGTTCCTGCCGTTTTACCCGCTGCTGCTGGCCGCGATCGCCCCGGCCCTGGCGCTGGCGCTGGCGTTGGCGCTCGGGATCGGCGTCGCCGCGCTGCCATTGGTGCGCCGCCGGCTCGCCCCGGCCCGCGCCGACCGGGCCGCCGCCCTGATCCGTCGCGATCGCATCCTGCGCGCCGCGCTGGTCGATCCGGTCGGGCTCGAGGCCCAGGGATTGGGGCCGGCGCTGGCCCGTGCCCTGCGTCCGGCCGGCCGCGCCGCCGCCGCCGCCCTCGGCCGGTTCGGGCGGGCCGCCGCCGGGGCCGATCTGCTGCGCGCTGGATTGGGCTGGGGGACGCTGCTGGCCCTGCTCGGGCTGGGCGCGCCGCGTCTCGCCGATGGCAGACTGGATCCGATCGCCTTCGCCGCCGCCCTGCTGCTGGCCGGGCAGGCGCTGCGCCTGCTCGGCGCCGCCTTGACCGTGCCGTCGCCGGCACCGCCGGTCGCGGCGCGCGAGGGCGCCGCGCGGGAGGCGCAACCGGGCGCGGGGGAGGGGGGGGAGGACCTCGCCGCCTGCCTGCCCCCCTTGCTGGCCGCGCTCGGCTGGCAGGGCGACCGCCGCCGCCTCGCCGTGCTGCTGCCGGCCGGCCGGCTTGATTTCGCCGCGCTGCGCGAGGGGCTGGCCCGGCTCGGTTTCGTCCTCCGTCCCGAGCGCTGGCGCGATCAGCCGCTCGAGGTCTTGTCGCCCGGCGGGGCGCCTGGTCTGGCGCTGCCGCCCGGCCGCCCGCCGTTGCTGGTGCTGCCCCCGGCCGCCGCCGGCGGGACGCCGCGGGCGCTTGGCCCCGATGGCGCCGAATTGCCCGATCCCGGCCGGCTGCGTCTGTCCGGCCCGGTGTGGCGGGTCCATCCCGCCGATCCCGCCGCCGTCCCGCCCGGCTGGGTCGCGCGGTTGCGGCCGTTGTGGCTGCCGGTGCTGGCGCTGAGCCTGCTGCTCGGCGCGCTCGATCTGGCCCCGGCCGTGGCGGTGGCGGCGGCGTTGTCCGGCGCCGGGGCCGCCCTGGCCGAGGCGCCGCCGGCGCTGCTGCTGTCCGGGGTCGGCCTCGCCGCCCTCGCCGCGCTGGCGGCGCG
>JBDLVO010000208.1:0-2801 GCA_039804805.1 Pseudomonadota bacterium | reverse complement strand
ACCCCTCACTTATTTATCGATGAATCAGAAGGGGGTCCGGGGCATCGCCCCGGCGGGTCGCGGGCAGAGCCCGCGCAAAAAAACGCCCGCCCCGACGGTTCGGGGCGGGCGAGGGGAGGGTCGGTCGTCAGATGAAATAGGCCTTCAGCGGCTCGAAGCCGTTGAAGTTCACCGCCGAATAGGAGGTGGTGTAGGCCCCGGTCGAGAGGATGCGGACCCGGTCGCCGACGGCGAGGGTGACCGGCATTTCGTACTGGGCCTTTTCGTAGAGGATGTCGGCGGAATCGCAGGTCGGGCCGGCCAGCACCACCGGGGCGGTGTCGTCGCCCTCGTGGCCGGTCTGGATGCGGTACTTGATCGCCTCGTCCATGGTTTCGGCCAGGCCGCCGAACTTGCCGACGTCGAGATAGACCCAGCGGACGGCGTCGTCGTAGCTCTTGCGGCTGATCAGCACCACCTCGGTTTCGAGGATGCCGGCGTCGCCGACCAGCGAGCGGCCGGGTTCGATGATCATCGCCGGGATGTTGTTGCCGAAATGGTTGGTCATCGCGGTCATCACCGCGTCGGCGTAGCGTTCGATCGCCGGGATATCCTTGCGGTAGCGGGCGGGGAAGCCGCCGCCGAGATTGACCATCCGCAGTTCGATCCCGGCTTCGTCCAGCGCGGTGAACAGCATCGCCGCCTTGCCGACGGCGAGGTCCCATTGGGCGAGGTCGGTCTGCTGGCTGCCGACATGGAACGACACGCCATAGGGGTCGAGGCCGAGCTCGCGGGCGCGCACCAGCAGGTCGCGGGCCATCTCGAACTCGCAGCCGAACTTGCGCGACAGCGGCCATTCGGCGCCGTCGCAGGTCATCAGCAGCCGGCAGAACACCCGGGCGCCGGGGGCGGCGGCGGCCAGCTTTTCCAACTCGGCCTCGCTGTCGAAGGCGAACAGCCGCACCCCCCGGTCATAGGCGTAGGCGATGTCGCGCTGCTTCTTGATGGTGTTGCCGAACGAGATCGTCTCGGCGGAGACGCCGTTGGCGAGGCACAGATCGATCTCGCCGCGCGAGGCGACGTCGAAGCTGGAGCCGAGCCCGGCCAGCATCCGCACGATCTCGGGGGCCGGGTTGGCCTTCACCGCGTAATAGACCTGGGCCAGCGGCAGCCAGCGGCGCAGGCTGTAATAATTGCCTCGGATGACGTCGAGATCGACCACGACGCAGGGGGTGACGGGGCGGACTTCCTCGAGGAAACGGGAGATCTTGGCGGTCATGGCGAAAACAACTCCGATCGGGCCCGGTGGGGCCCGCGCGACGAAACGGAAAAAGGGAGTGTTGCCCCGGTCGGCCGATCAGGCGGACACGAGGGCGCGGGACAACGGCACGGACAGGGGTGCCGTCAGACCCGTTCGGACGTACTTCGCACGTCAACCCACAGCATGGCCCAGGCCTGCCGGGGTTTGACCGCTTGCGAGGAGGGTATGGAAATAGCGGACGCAGCACCTGCGTGCCGGGCAATCGCGTTCATAAGAGTCCCTCCAAGCACCGGGGGCTTGACCCCGCCTGCACCCAGAAGACGCCTTGGACGTCGTTGCCTGGCTTTAACCCAGCCAGAGGCACGTGCGCTGTACGTCTCACCTGAGACCGCTATATACGCTGTTTTGACGCGATGAAAAGACCAAATTGGACCGTGCGGGAAAATTTCATCGAACCGCGCCCTGCTCAGGCCAGCAGCGGCGGCAGGGTGGGGGCCAGCCGTCGCGCCTCGGCGGCGGCCTGCGGCCCGCACAGGGCGACGCCGAGCGGGGCGTCGTCATGGCCGACGAAACGGGCGGTCAGGGCGCCGTCGGTGTCCTCGACCCGCCAATGCCCGTCGGCGCCGGGCGGCGGCGGACAGACCACGGTCGGCAGCGCCGGGGTCTTCACCACCACCGGCAGCGCCGGCAGGGTCAGCCGGGTGTCGCTGCCGGTCAGGGTGGCGGCCAGCGCCTTGGTTTCGGCCAGCAGCGGGGCGATGAACGGCAACGGCCCGGCCTCGGTCTCGGCGCAGTCGCCCAGGGCGAAGATCGCCGGGTCGCTGCTGCGCAGGAAACGATCGACCAGGATGCCGCGTCCCACCGCCAGCCCGGCGGCGGCGGCCAGACCGGTGCGCGGCACCAGCCCGATCGCGCTGAGGCCACGGTCGAAGGCGATTTCGCTGCCGTCGTCGAGCCGGGCCAGCCCGGGGGCGAAGGCGGCGACCGAGCGGCCGAGATGGAGGGTGATGCCGATGCCGCGCAGGGCGGCGGCCAGCGCGGCGCCGAGTTCGGGCGGCAGCAGCCGGCCGAGCGGCCACGGCGCCGGATCGACCAGGGTGACGGCGAAGCCGGCGGCGGCCAGATCGTTGGCGAACTCGCAGCCGATCAGGCCGGCGCCGATCAGCAGCAGCCGCGCGCCCGGCCGCAGCGCCGCGCGCCACGCCCGGTAATCGTCGAGATCGTTGACGGTGAACAGCCCGGCCCCGGCGCTGCCCTCGACCCGGTAGGGGCGGGGGTCGGCCCCCAGCGCCAGCACCAGCCGGTCGTAGCCGATCTCGCCCCGTCCCTCGTCGGGACGGCGCAGGATCAGCCGGCGGCGGTCGCGGTCGATCGCCTCGACCCGGTGATGGGTCATCACCTGAAGGGACAGTTCGGCGGCCAGCGCGGCGGCGCCCTTCTGCACCAGCCCGGCCGGATCCTTGCCGAGGGCGAAGGCGGCCGACAGCATCGGCTTGGTGTAGGCTTCGCCGCCATCGGCGGTCACCACGGTGATCGCCATGCCGTTATCGCGGCGACGCAG
>JBDLVO010000207.1:0-4696 GCA_039804805.1 Pseudomonadota bacterium | reverse complement strand
ATCCTCGACGAGGCCAAGGAAGACAAGGGCGTTACCCAGGACACCGAGCTTGACGCCGACGACTGGAAGAAGGTCATCGCCCGCTACAAGGACAAGGTCGCCGACCTGCTCGGCAAGCCGTTCCCCCAGGACGTGCACGAGCAGCTGTGGGGCGCGATCGGCGCGGTGTTCGGCTCCTGGATGAACCAGCGCGCGATCCGCTACCGTCAGCTCAACGACATCCCGGAAAGCTGGGGCACCGCCGTCAACGTCCAGGCGATGGTGTTCGGCAACATGGGCAATGATTGCTCGACCGGCGTCTGTTTCACCCGCAATCCCTCGACCGGCGACAACGAGTTCTACGGCGAGTTCCTGGTCAACGCCCAGGGCGAGGACGTCGTCGCCGGCATCCGCACCCCGCAGCAGATCACCATCCTCGGCAAGGAGGCCCAGCGCTCGACCCTGCCGGCGATGGAGGAATGTCAGCCGGAGGTGTTCAAGGAGCTGAACGCGATCCGCCACAAGCTCGAAGCCCATTACCGCGACATGCAGGACATGGAATTCACCGTCCAGCAGGGCCGGCTGTGGATGCTCCAGACCCGCACCGGCAAGCGCACCACCAAGGCGGCGCTGAAGATCGCGGTCGACATGGCGCGCGAGGGGCTGATCACCCGCAAGGAGGCGATCCGTCGCATCGATCCGGTGTCGCTCGACCAGTTGCTCCACCCCACCCTCGATCCCAAGGCGCCGCGCACCCTGCTGACCCGCGCGCTGCCGGCCTCGCCCGGCGCCGCCGCCGGCAAGGTGGTGTTCACCGCCGAGGAAGCCGAGGTCTGGGTCAACGAGAAGAAGGAAAAGGTGATCCTGGTCCGCGTCGAGACCTCGCCCGAGGATATCGGCGGCATGCATGTCTCGGAAGGCATCCTCACCACCCGCGGCGGCATGACCAGCCACGCCGCCGTGGTGGCGCGCGGCATGGGCACCCCCTGCGTCGCCGGT
The DNA here is from genome assembly GCA_039804805.1 of Pseudomonadota bacterium. GTDB lineage: Bacteria > Pseudomonadota > Alphaproteobacteria > Rhodospirillales > Magnetospirillaceae > Phaeospirillum. Next base: position 3,718 of record JBDLVO010000207.1, on the reverse strand, counting down.
GCCGGTGACATCCGTATCGACGGCGTCGCCAAGATCATGCGCGTTGCCGGCAAGGAGATCCGCGAGGGCGACGTGATCACCCTCGACGGTTCGACCGGCGAGGTGTTCCTCGGCGCGGTGCCGACCATCCAGCCGGAAATGACCGGCGATTTCGCCACCCTGATGGAGTGGGTCGACACCATCCGCACCCTCAAGGTCCGCGCCAACGCCGAGACCCCGCTCGACGCCGCCACCGCCCGCAAGTTTGGCGCCGAGGGCATCGGCCTGTGCCGCACCGAGCACATGTTCTTCGATCCCAAGCGCATCATCGCGATGCGCGAGATGATCCTGGCCGACACCGAGGAAGGCCGCCGCGCCGCTTTGGCCAAGCTGCTGCCGTTCCAGCGCCAGGATTTCATCGAGCTGTTCGAGATCATGCGCGGTCTGCCGGTGACCATTCGCCTGCTCGATCCGCCGCTGCACGAGTTCCTGCCCCACACCGAGGCGGAAATCGCCGAGGTGGCCCGCGAGGCCGGGGTCGATCCCGAATTGGTGCGGTCGCGCAACGCGGCGCTGCACGAGGCCAACCCGATGCTCGGCCATCGCGGTTGCCGTCTCGGCATCACCTATCCCGAGATCTACGAGATGCAGGCCCGGGCGATCTTCGAGGCGGCGGTCCATGTCTCGCGCGAGACCGGCCGCAGCGTGGTGCCCGAGGTGATGATCCCGCTGGTCGGCGCCCGCAAGGAACTCGACCTGCTGAAGGCGGCGATCGACAAGGAAGCCCAGGCGGTGTTCGCCGAGCAGAATTACGCGGTCCATTACACCGTCGGCACCATGATCGAACTGCCGCGCGCCGCTCTGCTCGCCGGCGAGATCGCCGAGACCGCCGCGTTCTTCTCGTTCGGCACCAACGACCTGACCCAGACCACCTTCGGCATGAGCCGCGACGATTCCGGGCCGTTCATCGGCGTCTACCGGGCGCGCGGCATCTATGAGCGCGATCCCTTCGCCAGCCTCGATCAGGCCGGCGTCGGCGAGTTGATCCGCATCGCCGCCGAGCGCGGCCGGGCCACCCGGCCCGGGCTCAAGCTCGGCATCTGCGGCGAGCATGGCGGCGATCCCGCCTCGATCGCCTTCTGCCAGAAGGCCGGGCTCGATTACGTCTCGTGCTCGCCCTACCGCGTGCCGATCGCCCGCCTCGCCGCCGCCCAGGCGGCGCTGGTGGACTGAGGTTCAGCCGGGACGATGTGAAAAGGGGAGGGGGCGCCGCGTCGCGGCGCCCCCTTTTCCGTGGGCTCCGCCCACACCCGCCAAGGGCCGGGGCCCTTGGAACCCATCACATGGGGGGAGCGATGGACGCGCCGGAGGTGGCCGCGACCTATGCCAAGGTCGATCGGCGGATCATTCCGTTTCTGTTTCTCTGCTATATCCTGGCCTATCTCGATCGGGTCAATATCGGCTTCGCCAAATTGCAGATGGTCCAGGATCTGGGCCTCGGCGATGCCGCCTTCGCCCTCGGCGCTGGGATCTTCTTTCTGGGGTATTTCTGTTTCGAGGTGCCGAGCAACCTGCTGCTGCGCCGGTTCGGGGCGCGGCGCTGGATCGCCCGGATCATGATCAGCTGGGGGGTGGTTTCCACCGCCACCCTGTTCGTCACCACCGAGGCCGAATTCTACGCGATGCGTTTCATCCTCGGTCTGACCGAGGCCGGGTTCTTTCCCGGGGTGATCTATTACCTGACCCAGTGGTATCCGTCGGAGCGGCGGGCGACCCGGCTGTCCTGGTTCGTCTCGGCGGTGGCGCTGGCCGGGGTGATCGGCAATCCACTGTCCGGGCTGATCATGGATCTGTGCTCCGGCGTTGGCGGGTTGGCCGGCTGGCAATGGCTGTTCCTGCTCGAAGGCCTGCCCTCGGTCGCGGTCGGGATCTGGGTGCTGTTCTATCTCGACAGTTCGATCGCGGAGGCGCGGTGGTTGAGCCCGGCCGAACGGACGTTGCTGGCCGAACGGATCGCCGCCGAGGAGCGGGACAAGGCCGAGACCCGGCTGATCGACGCCTTCAAATGCGGCAAGGTCTATGCCCTCTGCGCGGTCTATTTCACCCTGACCCTCGGCCTCTATGGCATCGCCTTCTGGCTGCCGACCACCATCAAGGCGCTCGGCGTCGGCGGCTATCTCCAGATCGGGCTGGTCTCGGCCCTGCCTTACGGGGGCGCGGTGGCGGGGATGCTGCTGATCTGCCGCCATTCCGACCGCACCGGCGAGCGGCGCTGGCATTACGCCTTCACCATGGGGCTGGGCGCGCTCGGGCTGGTGCTGAGCGGCCTGTGCGCCGACCAGCCGGTGCTGGCGATCCTGTTTCTGTCGCTCGGCACCCTTGGCACCATCGGCGCGATGCCGCTGTTCTGGCCGATCCCCGCCGCCTTTCTCGGCGGCACCGCCGCCGCCGCCGGGATCGGCATCATCAACTCGATCGGCAATCTCGGCGGCTATGTCGGTCCCAACCTGCCGATCTGGGCGCGGCGGTTCTCCGACTCGCCGCAAGTCGCGCTCGACCTGATCGCCCTGGCGCTGCTGGCCGGGGTGGCGCTATTGCTGGCGATCCCGACGGCACCCCGGCGCTGAAAAAGAAGGGGGTCCGGGGCATCGCCCCGGCGGGCGCGCGGGCAGAGCCCGCGGAACATTACCGTATGCGCGCGGAGCGCGCGGGCAGAGCCCGCGTAATTTCACGGTATGGGCGGAGGACCATCGATGTTCGATCTGCTGCGGACCTCCCGCGACGTGCGGGCTTTTGCCGGGATCCGCGCCGGCATGGCCCTGGCCACCCAGCTCCAGGCGGTGGCGGTCGGCTGGCACGTCTATGACCTGACCGGCGACGCCTGGGACCTCGGCATGGTCGGGCTGGTGCAGTTCCTGCCCGGGGTGCTGCTGTTCCCGCTGATCGGGCTGGTGGCCGACCGTTTCGACCGGCGCCGGGTGGTGGCGCTTGGGCTGTGGACCCAGGCGCTGGCCAGCCTTGGTCTGGTCTGGCTGGTCACCCGCCCCGATCTCGGCCTCGCCCCGCTGTTCGCGCTGATGGCGGTGCTGGGCGGCGCCCGCGCCTTCATCCTGCCGGCGTTGTCGTCGCTGCTGCCCAATCTGGTGCCGCGCGGGATCTTCCAGCGGGTGGTGGCGCTCGGCAGCTCGATGGGCCAGTTCGCCACCATCTTCGGCCCGGCGGCGGGCGGGCTGCTCTATGCCGGCGATCCGCTGGCGCCGTTCGCCCTCGCCGCGCTGGTGGCGGTCGGCTCGGCGGCGCTGGCGCTCGGCCTGTCGCGCGTCCCCGTCGCCATTGCCCGGGGCGGCGGCGATGACGGCGTGCTGGCCGGGCTGCGCTACCTGCGCGCCCATCCGGTGCTGCTGGGGGCGATCTCGCTCGATTTGTTCGCGGTGCTGCTGGGCGGCGCCACCGCGTTGCTGCCGATCTATGCCCGCGACATCCTGATGGTCGGGCCGGTCGGGCTCGGCCTGCTGCGCTGCGCCCCGGCGGTGGGGGCGGCGCTGGTCGGGGTCTGCCTCGCCCGTCGCCCGCTCGCCCGCCGTGCCGGGGCGGTGATGCTGGCCTGCGTCGCCGGGTTCGGTCTCGCCACCATTGTCTTCGCCCTGTCGCGCTCGATGGCGCTATCGCTGGCGGCGCTGGTGGTGCTGGGCGGCTGCGACATGGTCAGCATGGTGGTGCGCCAGACCCTGGTGCAGAT
>JBDLVO010000206.1:0-3706 GCA_039804805.1 Pseudomonadota bacterium | reverse complement strand
CGCCGCCGACATGGATCAGAGAGGAAGGCGGGTCCTCCACCCCGCGGCGGATGGTGGCCAGCTCGCCCAGGGTGAACACCCGTCCGCCCGCCGCCAGCGGCACCCGCGCCAGCGCCTCGGGATCGAGCCGGTTGCCGGCGGCGCGCAGGATCAGGCGCGGCCCGCCGGTCTCGATCTGGCCGGCGGCGTCGAGGGTGTTGGCGGCGGCGATCGCCTCGGCCACCCGGGTCGGATCGAGCCCGTACAGCGCCAGCCGGTCGAGGTCGAGATCGACGAACAGGCGCGGCGCCCGCTCGCCCAGCACCCGCGCCTTCTGCACCCCGGGAATCCGCGCCAGTTGGTCGCGCAGCCGGTCGGCCTCCTCGATCAGCAGCCGGTGCGGCAGCCCCGGCGCCGACAGGCCGAGCAGATTGAAATAGACGTCGGAGAACTCGTCATTGACCAGCGGCCCGGTCACCCCCTGCGGCAGCGAGCGGGCCAGATCGTTCATCCGGTTGCGGATCACCTGGATCCGGGCCGGGATCTCGGCCGAGGGGACGTAATCCTCGAGTTCGACGGTGATGTCGATCCGGCCCGAGCGCGCCGTGGTTTCGATCCGGTAGAGGTCCTCGGTGTCCTGCAATCGTTTTTCGATCGGATCGGCCACCTGCCGCGCCATCTCGTCGGCCGAGGCGCCCGGCCACAGCGCCGACACCACCATCACCCGGATGGTGAAGGAGGGATCCTCGGCCCGGCCGAGCTTGAGGAACGCCACCGCCCCGGCGATCGCCGCCAGCAGCAGGAAGAACACCGTCACCTGCCGCTGCCGCACCGCCAGGGCGGACAGGTTGAACCCGCCCGCGCTCACGGCAGCACCCGCACCACGGCGCCGGCGGCGATGCGGTTGACCCCCATCGCCACCACCCCGGTTCCCGCCGGCAGATCGGTGGCGACCAGCGCCTCCTCGTCAAGCAGGCGGACCACCCGCACCGGCGCGGCGGCGACATGCCCATCCGCGCCGATCCGCCAGACGAACGGGCCCTGCCCGGCATCGGCCAGCGCGGTCAGCGGCAACCGGGCCAGACCGTCCGCCGCCTCGGCGAAGGTCAGGATCAGCGAGGTGCCGACCGGGGTGTCGTCCGCCATCCCCTGGATCACATAGCGGGCGCGGAAGCTGCGGCTCGACGCCTCGGCGGTGGCGGCGACCTCGCGCAGCCGCGCCGGCAGGGCCGGGCCGCGAGTCATCAACACCGCCTGGGCCTCGGCCGGCAGGCTGGCGCGGCGGGCCTCGGGCACGAACACCTCGGCCTCGCGTCCGCCGGCATGGGCCAGCACCGCCAGTTGCTGGCCGGCCGACACCACCTGATGCGGTTCGGCGGTGACCTCGACCACGATGCCGTCGGCCGGGGCCTTCAGCCCGGCATAGGACAGGGCGTTGGCGGCCTGGGCCCGGTTGGCCTCGGCCGCGCGCAGCCGTTCCGCCGCCGCCACCGCCTGGAACTCGGCCCGGTCGGCGGTTTCGGCCGCCACCGCCCCGCTGCGGTGCAATTGCTGGCGGCGCTCGGATTCGCGCCGGGCCACCGTCGCCTCGCTGCGGGCCGAGGCCAGACTGGCCTCGGCCGCCTCCAGCGCGCGGCGCAGGTCGCGGTCGTCGAGCCGGAACAGCAGCTCGCCCGCCCGCACCGTCTGACCCGCCACCACCCGGCGTTCGACGATCTCGCCGCCGACGCGGAAGGCCAGCGGCACCTCGCGCCGGCTGCGCACCACGCCGGGCAGGCGCCACGAGGCGGCGCCGCCCGGGGTGATCGTCACCGCCCGCACCGCGATCGGCGGGACCGCCGGGGACGGCGGCTCGGCCAAACCGGCCGGGGGCAGCAGGATCAGCGCGATCAGGGCGCCACAGGCGCCGGGCAACACGGAACGAATCATCACGGCATCCTGCGGCGGGAGAGGTCGGACCGGCCGGAAAGCCGTACCATAAAGTACGGTTTATGTCGGTGCGCTCCCCCCCTTGTCAACAGGAGTCCGTACTCTATAGTACGGATATGATCGAATCCGACCCGATTGCCCCGCCCTGCGGCCGCCGCGCCGCCCGCAAGGAGGAGCGGCGCAAAGCCATTCTCGCCGTCGCCCTGGCGGTTTTTTGCGACCAGGGCTACGCCGCGGCCACGATGTCGGCGATCGCCGCCCGCCTGGGCGGATCGAAAGGGACGCTGTGGCGTTATTTCGCCTCGAAAGAGGAGCTTTTTCGCGCGGTGACCGACGAGGTCTCGGGCCGGGTGGCGGAAAGCGTGGTGCCGTTGCTGGACAGCGGCTTGCCGCTGCGCGAGGCGCTGCTCCGCTTCTGCCACCATTTCATCGCCACCATCTCGACCCCGGAAGCGATCGCGATCTACCGGATGATCGTCGGCGAAAGCGGTCAATTCCCCGAACTCGGCCGGGGCTTTCGCGACAACAATGTCCGCCGGATCGAATCCGGCCTGGCCGCCTTCGTCGCCCGCCACATGGAGGACGGCACCCTGCGCCGGGAAGACCCGGCCCGGATCGCCACCACCATCACCAGCCTTTGCCTGGGCGAGGCCTATCGCGAGGCGTTGTGGGGCAGTCTGCCGCCCGATCCGGCCAAGGTCGCCGCCGATGCCGCCTACACCACCGATCTGGTGCTGCGCTGTTATACCGCCCGGCCGATGACGTGACCCCTCGGGTCCTCTCGCGTCCGGGGCGGCGCGGCCCGCGCATCCCCTACAGGCGGGTCAGCCCGTCCTTCAGCCACAGCAGCAGCACCATCAGCCCGGCATCGAGCAGGCAGGCGACGCCGAACAGGTGGAGCGCGCGCAGGACGTCGCGGGCGTCGGCGTCCTGGCGGCCGCGCCCCATCCATTTTTCATTCACCGTCAGGCCCGGATAGCGGCGCGGCCCGCCGAGGGCGAGGCCGAGCGCGCCGGCGCAGGCGGATTCCGGCCAGCCGGAATTGGGCGAGCGGTGATGGCGGGCGTCGCGCCAGGGGGTGATCAGGGCGGCGAACGGGCGGCCGCCGGGGACGAAGGGGGCGGCCAGCGCCAGCAGCAGCGCGGCGACGCGGGCCGGGATCAGGTTGAGCAGATCGTCGAGCCGGGCCGAAACCATGCCGAAGGCGCGGTGGCGCTCGGTGCGGTAGCCGACCATCGAATCGAGGGTGTTGACGGTCTTGTAGACGAACAGGCCGGGCAGACCGAACAAGGCGTAGGCCAGCGCCGGGGCCACCACCGCGTCGGAGAAGTTCTCGGCCAGGGATTCGATCGCGGCGCGGGCCACCCCGGCGCGGTCGAGGCTGGCGGGATCGCGCCCGACCAGCCGCGACACCGCGTAGCGCCCGGCCTCGACGCCGTTGTCGCGCAGCGCCACCGCGACGTCGTAGACATGGTCGAACAGCGAGCGCTGGGCCAGCAGCACCACCACGCAGAACAGTTCGAACAGCCAGGCCCATGGCAGGGCGCGGGTGACGGCCTGGACCAAAACGCCGGCCGCCGCCGCCATCACCACCAGCCCCACCGCCATCAGCGCCCCCAGCCAGCCGCGCAGCGCGGCCGGGCGGTCGCGCCGGTTGAGCCGGCGGTCGAGCCAGCCGATCAGCGTGCCGACCGCCGCCACCGGGTGGGGGATGCGGCGGAACAGCCAGGGCAGATCGCCGACCAGGCCGTCAAGGCCGATCGCCAGGATCAGGATCAGCAGCGGATCGGGAGCGGAG
>JBDLVO010000205.1:0-18090 GCA_039804805.1 Pseudomonadota bacterium | reverse complement strand
CGGGGCCGATGTGGCCGACGGTCGCCGCCGCGAATGAGGAGGAAGCCGTGACCTTTTCCCTGCGCCGCGACATCGCCACCAAGCTGCTGCTGCTGATCCTGCCGGGGATGCTGATCGGCAGCGTGGCGATGTTCCTCGCCTTCGAGCGGATCGACGCGCGCGGACGGATGGCCGCGCTCCAGCTCCGGCTCGACACCTTCTCCCTGACCCTGTCGGCGGCGCTGGTCAAGCCGCTGTGGGAATTCGACGACGTCACCGTCGAGCGGCTGTTCGACGCCACCGGCGAGGTGGCGGAACTGGCCGAGGCCCGGCTCTACAACGGCGATAACGCGCTGGTCGCCGAAGCGCGCGGCCACCATGCCGTGCCCGCCGACGCGGTGCTGCTGCGCCGGGTGGTGCCGCTCAGCCACCAATCGGTCGGCAATCCGATCGATCTCGGCCGGCTCGAGGTGGCGTTCGACGACCAGCAGGTGCGGACCCAGATGCGCGACCAGCGCACCGCCGGGCTGCTGGTGCTGCTCGGCGCCCTGCTGCTGCTGGGCGGGGCCACCCTGCTGGCGGTGCGGCGGGTGGTGGCCCGGCCGCTGCGCCGGCTGCGCGACTCGCTCTACCGCAACGCCTCGACCCAGGGGCGCGAACCGCTGGTGTGGCGCGGCCATGACGAGGTCGGCGAGGTGGTCGATGCCTACAACCAGTTGCTGGCCGAGATCGACCAGCACAGCCGCGACATCCACCACCTGGCCTATCATGATTCGCTGACCGGCCTGCCCAACCGTCAATTGCTGGAGGACCGGCTCGGTCACGCCATCGCCGTGGCCGAGCGTCACGGCCGCCAGATCGCGGTGCTGTTCGCCGACATCGACAATTTCAAGGTGGTCAACGACACCCTCGGCCACAAACAGGGCGACCGGCTGCTGAAGACCGTGGCGGAACGGATCGGCGCGGCGGTGCGCGGCATGGACACGGTGGCGCGCTGGGGCGGCGACGAATTCGTGCTGGTGCTGGAAACCATCGGCGGCCCGGGCGAGGCCGCCAACGTCGCCGAGAAGCTGATCGAGGCGATCGGCGCCCCGGTGGCGCTCAACACCACCCTGATCCGCATCGGCGTCTCGATCGGCATCAGCCTCTATCCCCAGGACGGCCGTGACGTCACCGCCCTGATCAAGAACGCCGACATGGCCCTGTTCGAGGCCAAGGGGCGCGGCCGCAACACCTATCATTTCTTCGATCAGGCGATGAACAGCCGGGCGCTGCGCCGGCTCGACATCGCGGTGGCGCTGCGTCACGCCATCGCCCAGGACCAGCTCGAACTGCATTACCAGCCCAAGGTGCGCACCCAGGACGGCGCCATCGTCGGGGCCGAGGCGCTGGTGCGCTGGCGCCGCCCCGGCGAGGGGCTGATCCCGCCCGGCGAGTTCATCCCCCAGGCCGAGGAAAGCGACCTGATCGTCGCCCTGGGCGAATGGGTGGTGCGGCGCGCCTGCGCCCAGATCCGCTCGTGGCGGGATCGCGGCTTCGGCGATATCGCGGTGGCGGTCAACCTGTCGCCGCGCCATTTCCAGCGCGAGCGCGACATCGAGCGGGTGATCGCCCTGGTCGAGGCCGCCGGGGTGGCGCCGTCGCTGATCGAGATCGAGGTGACCGAATCGACGGTGATGCGCGATCCCGAACTGGCGATCGCCCTGCTGTGGCGGCTGCGCGAACGCGGCTTCGGCATCGCCATCGACGATTTCGGCAGCGGCTATTCCAATCTCGGCTATCTGCGCCGGCTGCCGATCCGCACCCTCAAGATCGATCGCACCTTCGTCGGCGACATCGAACAGGGCCGCGACGGCGCCGAGATCGTCCGCGCCATCATCGCCATGGCCAACGCCCTCGGTCTCGGTCTGGTCGCCGAGGGGGTCGAAACCGAGGCCCAGTTCCATTTCCTGCGCGAGGCGAAATGCGCGGTGGTGCAGGGGTTCTATTTCTCCCGCCCGCTGCCGGTCGAGGCGTTCGAGCAGATGCTGCGCGCCCCGGCCGCGCCGGTGGCCCTTCCCGGCCGGGTGTTCGCGGCGGTGTGAGCGTTCCGTCCCCCGCGGGGCTGCCGCCCCGGCCCCGCCCGGAGGCTGGCGCCTCCGGACCTCCCCCTTGTTTCAAAATAAAGGGGGGTTGGGGCATCGCCCCAAATGGGCTTGGGCGAGTGCCCAATAAAAGGGGCTTACGCCTCGGCGAGCGCCTCGCGCCGGGCCTCGATCACCTTTTCGGCGACGCGGCCGTTGACCTCCTGCAAATGATCGAACTTCCAGGCGAAGGTGCCGACCCCCATCGTCAGCGAGCGCAGCTCGACGATCAGGTCGTCCATCTCCGCCTGGGGCAGGTAGGCGTTGACCTGATCCCAGCCGCGCCACTCCGCCTTGGCGTCGTAGCCGAGCAACTGGCCGCGCCGGCCGGTGACGATGCGCTGGGCCTTGGCGGTACAGTCGTTGGGGACCGCGATCTCCACCAGCAGCACCGGTTCGAGCAGCACCGGCTCGCATTGCGGCAGGCCGTCGCTCATGGCGATGCGGGCGGCGGTCTTGAACGCCATGTCCGAACTGTCCACCGCGTGATAGCTGCCCTGGGTCAGGGTGACCGAGAGGTCCACCAGCGGGAAGCCGAGCGGGCCCCGGGACAGGTAGTCGGTCACGCCCTGTTCGACCGCCGGGATGTAGTGGCGCGGCACCACGCCGCCGACCACGGTTTCGCGGAACTCGAAGCCGGCGCCGCGCGGGCGCGGGGCGATGTCGAGGGTGACGTCGCCGAACTGGCCATGCCCGCCCGACTGTTTCTTGTGGCGGCCATGGACGGTGGTGGCCTTGCGGATGGTTTCGCGGTAGGGCACCGTCGGCTTGCGGGCCTGGACCACCAGATTGAACCGGCTCTTCAGCCGCTCGATCGCCACCATCAGGTGGATCTCGCCCTGGCCGCGCAGCACCAGTTCGCCGAAATCGCTGTGTTCGAGCGCGAGCGAGGGATCCTCCTCGCACAGCTTGGTCAGGGCGCCGGCCAGCTTGACGTCGTCGCCCTTCTTCTCCGCCGCCACCGCCAGCGCGAACAGCGGCCCGAGCGGGGCCGGCCAGGGCAGCGGCGCCACCGGCTCGGGCGCGATCAGCCCGCCGGTGGCCAGTGTCTCCAGCCGGCCGAACGCCGCCAGATCGCCGGGCCCGACCCGCGCCGTCTTGGCGAGGCCGGTGGGGGCGGGCAGATAGAGGCCGGACAGGCGGCCACCGCCCAGGCCCTGATTGTCGGCGAAGCCGCCGCGCCACACCCGGGCATAGCTCAGCTTGCCGGTATGGGGGGCGTGGACGGTCTTGCAGATCTGGGCCAGCGCCGGACCCTCGGCGGCGACGCCGAGCCGGCGGGCGGTGGCCTCGGGGCCGGGCACGTCGTGGCGCAGCGCCTTCAGCAGCCGGCGGATGCCGCCATCGGCCTCGGCCGAGCCGAAGAACACCGGCACGATCAGATTGTCGGCCAGATCGCGGGCGAGATCCTGATAGATGTCGGCCGGCGGCGGCTGGACGTCCTCCAGCAGCGCCTCCATCAGCGTGTCGTCGAAATCGGCCAGATGTTCGAGCAGATCCTGCCGGGCCACGCCCTTCTCGCCGCCGATCTCCTCGGGGACGCGGATCAGGTCGGAGGCCTGGCCCGGGCGGTAGCGGTAGGCCCGCTCCGACACCAGATCGACATAGCCGGTGATGGCCTCGCCCTCGCGGATCGGCACCTCGCGCAGCAGCAGCGGGCGCTCCGACACCGCCTGCAACGCCTCCAGCGTCTCGGCCAGCCGGGTGCCGGCGCCATCGACCTTGTTGATGAACAGCAGGTGGGGGATCTTGCGCTCGTCGAGCTGGCGCAGCATCGGCCCGACCATCACCGCGCGGGCGGGATCGGGCTCACACACCACCACCGCCGCGTCGACCACGCCGAGGATGTTGATCGCCTCCTGCTGGAACTCGACCGAGCCGGGGCAGTCGATGAAGCACCAGCTTTCGCCCAGATAGCTGGCGGTGGCGAAATTGGGTTCGACGCTGATCTGGCGCGCCCGCGCCTCGGGGCTGGCATCGCCGATGCTGGCGCCATCGCGCACCCGGCCCTTGCGCGGGATGGCGCCGCAGGCGAACAGCAGGGCTTCGAGCAGGGTGGTCTTGCCGCTGGCGAACGGCCCGACCAGGGCCGCCGCGCGCGGCGCGGATGGGGTTCTTGCCGTCATCGTCCCTCCTTCGGGGGGAAACGCCGGAGGCGTCGCGGCGGCGGTCGATCGTCCCCCCCTCACGCCGCTGGGGTGGCGCCCCCCGCCACCCTGACAGGTACGGTCGCACCGCTTCGGGCGGCAGGCAATCGCCAACAGGGGCGGCCCGGCCCTGCGTCCGGCGCGGGCCTGCCCGCAAAACAGGCTGACCTGCTCAATAAAACGGCAGAAAAGCCCAGGCAAGACCGCGAAAAAGCCTTGCTTTTCCGGGTGGCAGAGCTGGCATGAGGCGTGCTAAATGGATGGCTCGTTCCCTGTGGGCGCGCGGCTCGATTCCCTTGAACCGTCCCGTCGCCCTACTTCCTTGAGACGGCGGGTACATGAAGAAGATCGAAGCGATCATCAAGCCCTTCAAGCTCGACGAGGTGAAGGACGCCCTTCACGAAGTCGGTTTGCAGGGCCTTACCGTGACCGAAGCCAAGGGCTTCGGCCGGCAGAAGGGGCATACCGAGCTGTATCGCGGCGCTGAATACGTGGTGGACTTCCTTCCCAAGGTCAAGATCGAGCTGGTGATCGACGAATCGCTGGTGGAACGGGCGGTCGAGGCCATTCAGCAGGCGGCCCACACCGGCCGGATCGGCGACGGCAAGATCTTCATCTCCACCGTCGAGGAAGCGATCCGCATCCGTACCGGCGAGCGTGGCAACGACGCCATCTGAAGCAGGGGGGCGGCGCGGCGGGGCATTTCGGTGCCACGGCGGGCCGCCGGGGAGTTTCTTTCGGGAATACGTTTCCGTTATCTGAACAGTTTCCAACAGTCAGGAAAGTGGCCATGTCCGACGACGCCCAGAAGGTCCTCGAACTGATCAAGGAAAACGACGTCAAATACGTCGATTTCCGTTTTACCGATCCCCGGGGGAAGTGGCAGCATACCGCTCAGCATGTTGCGACCGTTGATGCCGATCTGCTGAACGAAGGCATCATGTTCGACGGTTCGTCGATCGCCGGCTGGAAGAGCATCAACGAATCCGACATGATCCTGAAGCCGGACCTGTCGACCGCGGTGCTCGATCCGTTCGCGGCCCAGACCCAGTTGATCATCAACTGTGACATCGTCGAGCCCGCCACCGGCCAGCTTTACGACCGTGACCCGCGCTCGATCGCCAAGCGCGCCGAGGCCTATGTCAAGTCGTCGGGCGTGGGCGACGCGACCTATTTCGGCCCCGAGGCCGAGTTCTTCCTGTTCGACGACGTCAAGTACAGCGTCGGCATGAACAAGGGCTATTACGAGGTGTCGTCGGAAGACGGCGTCGAGGCTTCGGGCAAGGAATTCCCCGAGGGCAACCTCGGCCACCGTCCGGGCGTCAAGGGCGGCTACTTCCCGGTTCCGCCGGTGGACAGCCAGGTCGACGTCCGCGCCGAGATGCTGACCGTGATGGGCGACATGGGCCTGCCGGTCGAGAAGCACCACCACGAAGTGGCCTCGTCGCAGCATGAGCTGGGCTTCAAGTACGGCAGCCTGGTCCAGGCCGCCGACTGGCTCCAGATCTACAAGTACGTCGTGCACAACGTCGCCGCCTCCTACGGCAAGACCGCGACCTTCATGCCGAAGCCGATCTATGGCGACAACGGCTCGGGGATGCACGTCCACCAGTCGATCTGGAAGGCGGGCAAGCCGCTGTTCGCCGGTTCGGGCTATGCCGACCTGTCGGACACCGCGCTGTACTACATCGGCGGCATCATCAAGCACGCCAAGGCGATCAACGCCTTCACCAACCCGCTGACCAACAGCTACAAGCGCCTGATCCCGGGCTTTGAAGCCCCGGTTCTGCTGGCCTACTCGGCCCGCAACCGTTCGGCCTCGTGCCGCATTCCCTACTCGGCCTCGCCGAAGGGCAAGCGCATCGAGATCCGCTTCCCGGATCCGGGCGCGAATCCCTACCTCGCCTTCTCGGCGATGCTGATGGCGGGTCTGGACGGTATCGCCAACAAGATCCACCCCGGCGATCCGATGGACAAGAACCTGTACGACCTGCCGCCGGACGAGCTGGCCCAGGTCCCGACCGTGTGCGGCTCGCTGCGCGAGGCCCTCGAAAGCCTCCGTGCCGACCACGAGTTCCTGGTGAAGGGCGACGTGTTCTCGAAGGAATTCATCGAGAGCTACATCGACCTGAAGTACGAAGAAGTCTATCGCTTCGAGCACACCCCGCATCCGGTCGAATTCGCGATGTACTACTCGGTGTAAACCGAGCAGGGGTGCCGTGCGCTTCACCGTCCCGGTTTGCCGGGGCGGGGGAGCCGCCCGGTGGACCGATTTCGAACCCCCCCGCCGGGTAACCGGCGGGGGGGTTCTGTTGCGGAAGGGGGGTGCCGGGCTGCCGCCCGGACCCGCCCGGAGGCGGAGCCTCCGGACCTCCCCCTTATTCGAAAATCAGGCGGCGCGGATGCGGGCGAGGAACTGGCGCACCTCGGTCGTCAGGGTGTCGGCCTGCTGCGCCAGGGTCTTGACCGCGCCGCTCAGTTCACCCGCAGTCGAATCGGTGCGGCCGGCGAGGTCGTTGACGGTGGCGATGGTGCCGCTGACCTCGGCGCCCCCGCGTGAGGCGCCCTCGACGCTGCGGGCGATCTCCTGGGTGGCGGCGCGCTGTTCCTCCACCGCCGAGGCCAACGCCGTCGAGATCTCGTTGATGCCGACGATGGTCGAACCGATCCCCTGAATCGCCGCCACCGCGTCGCGCGTCGCCGTCTGCACCGCCGTGATCTGGGCCGAAATCTCGTCGGTGGCCCGGCCGGTCTGGTTGGCCAGACTCTTGACCTCGTTGGCCACCACCGCGAAGCCCTTGCCGGCGTCGCCGGCCCGCGCCGCCTCGATCGTCGCATTGAGCGCCAGCAGGTTGGTCTGGCTGGCGATGTCGTTGATCAGCCGCACCACGTCGCCGATCTTGGCCACCGCCTCCGACAGGCCCTGCACCAGCTTGTTGGTGCGGTCGGCCTCGGCCACCGCGGATTCGGTGATCTGCGTCGCCTTGACGACCTGGCCGGAGATTTCCTGAATCGAGCCGGTCAATTGCTCGGTGGCGGCGGCGACCGCGCCGATGTTCTCGCTGGTCTGCGCGGCGGCGTTGGCGGCGTTGGTCGCCTCCCGCGCGGTCTGGCCGGCGATGGTGGTCATCGTCGCCGCGTTGGCGTCGAGCCGGCCGGCCGAGGCCGACACCTCGCCCACCACCCCGCCGATCTCGCGCTCGAACCGGTCGGCGGTGTCGTTGATCGCCACCGACACCTGTTCCTGGGCCGAGTGCATGTAGGCGGCGGCGGCGATCTCGACCTCGAACATCGTCACCCGGGTCAGCGCGTCGACCACCTCCTGCATCCGGTCCGGCTTGCGCTTGTAATGCGGTGTCACCGCCAGGATCATCCGCCGCAGGATGTTGGCGTAGAAGCAGAAATACCAGCGCAGCGCCAGACCCTGGCGCTGGCGTTTGATGCAGATGTCGATGCCGTTGCGGATCTGCTCCTCGCTGTAGGTCGCGGCGAACACGTCGTCGAGCCAATGGGCGCGCTGGGCCCGGCAGGCCTCCTCGATCTTCAGGCCCTCATAGGCCCGCGCCGCCTCGGGGAAGGCCAGGATCTTGCGATAGCTTTCCTCCAGGGTGTCGTCGAGGATCGCGGCGACGATCGGCTTGCATTCCCGCAACACCGCGCGGGTGCGGTCGTCGATGCCCAGGGCGGCGAGGCGGTTGGCGCGGTCAATGTCGAGAGAAATGGCCATGGCGTCGGGACTCCTCGGCGCCCCGGCCGGCGCGGCGGGGCGGGTGGTCGGGGAAAGGCCCGAGCTTAGGCGACCACAGGTTTCCAAGCCGTTAGCGAGGGAACGTTCTGGGCGGGGCAAAGGAAGTGGGCTCCGCCCACCCCCGCCAAGGGCCGGGGGCCCTTGGATCCCTGTCCCTTGTCCTTCGCGCCCAGGCTGGACGGCGGGGCCGCGCCCGACCATCGATGGGTTCCAAGGGCCTCGCGGCCCTTGGCGGGTCCGGGCGGCGCCCGGCTTTCGTTGACAGGCCCGGCGCCCCTCCCTAGTGTGCGGGTCGGTTGCCGCAACCGGATTTTCCCGACCATGACCGATCGTTTTCGCCTGTCGCTGGCCCAGCTCAACCCGGTGGTGGGCGACGTCGCCGGCAATGTCGAACGCCTGCGCCGCGCCCGGGCCGAGGCGGCCGCCCAGGGCGCCGACCTGATGCTGTGCGGCGAGCTGGGCCTGTCCGGCTATCCGCCCGAGGATCTGGTGCTGAAGGGCGCCTTCCTCGAATCCTGCGAGGCGGCGGTGCGCGTCCTGGCCGCCGACACCGCCGATGGCGGCCCGGCCCTGCTGGTCGGCACGCCCTGGCGCGAGGCGGGGCGGCTGCACAACGCGGCGCTGCTGCTCGACGGCGGCAAGGTCGCGGCGGTGCGGCTCAAGGCCCATTTGCCCAATTACGGCGTGTTCGACGAGGCCCGGCTGTTCGTGCCCGGCCCGCTGCCCCGGCCGGTGCCGTTCCGCGGCCTCAGCCTCGGGGTGATGATCTGCGAGGACATGTGGTATCCCGACGTCGCCGCCGCCCTGGCCGCCGCCGGGGCCGAGCTGCTGCTGGTGCCCAACGGGTCTCCTTATGAGATCGGCAAGGCGGAGCAGCGGCTGGAGCGGGCCCGCGCCCGCGTCGCCGCCACCGGACTGCCGCTGGTCTATGTCAATCAGGTCGGCGGCCAGGACGAACTGGTGTTCGACGGCGCCGGCTTCGCCCTCGACCCCGATGGCGCCGAGGTGGTTCGGCTGCCGGCGTGGCGGGAAAGCGTGGTCGTCAGCGAATGGCGGCGCGGCCCCGGCGGTTGGCGCGGCAGCGGTCCGCTGGCCGCGCCGGTCGAGCCGCTGGAGCAGATCTATCAGGCGCTGCGGGTCGGCCTGTGTGACTATGTCGGCAAGAACGGCTTCCCCGGGGTGGTGCTCGGCCTGTCCGGCGGTATCGACAGCGCGCTGGCGGCGGCGCTGGCGGTCGATGCCCTCGGCCCCGAGCGGGTGCGGGCGGTGATGATGCCGTCGCCCTATACCTCCCAGGACAGCCTCGACGACGCGGCGGCGGTGGCCGAACTGCTCGGCATCCGCCTCGACCGCATCGACATCCGCCCGGCGATGGATTCGTTCGGGGCGATGCTGGCGCCGCTGTTCGGCGACGCGCCCCCCGACATCACCGAGGAGAACCTCCAGTCGCGCGCGCGCGGCCTGCTGCTGATGGCGCTGTCGAACAAGTTCGGGCCGATGGTGCTGTCCACCGGCAACAAGAGCGAGATGTCCTGCGGCTATGCCACCCTCTATGGCGACATGTGCGGCGGTTATGCGGTGCTGAAGGACGTCTACAAGACCACGGTGTTCGCCTTGTCCGACTGGCGCAACCGCCACTGTCCCGAGGGCGGGCTCGGCCCCGACGGCCGGGTGATGCCCGACCGGGTGATCACCAAGCCGCCCAGCGCCGAATTGCGCCCCAATCAGACCGACCAGGACAGCCTGCCGCCCTATGACGTGCTCGACGCCATCCTCGCCTGTCTGATCGAGGGCGAGATGGGCCTGACCGAGGCCTGTGCCGCCGGCCATGACGAGGCCACCGTGCGCCGGGTGTGGCGGATGCTCGACCGCGCCGAGTACAAGCGCCGGCAGGCTCCACCCGGGGTCAAGATCACGCCCCGCGCCTTCGGCAAGGAACGCCGCTACCCGATCACCAACGCCTTTCCGCCGCAATGACCGTCACCGTCCGCTTCGCCCCCAGCCCGACCGGCCGCCTTCATGTCGGCAACGCCCGCGTCGCCCTGCTCAACTGGCTGTTCGCCCGCCGCGAGGGCGGCCGCTTCCTGCTGCGGCTCGACGACACCGACCGCGAGCGATCGCGGCCCGAATATGCCGCCGCGATCGAGGCCGATCTGCGCTGGCTCGGCCTCGACTGGGACCTGTTCGCCCGCCAGTCCGACCGGATCGAGCGCTATCAGGCGGCGGCCGACCGGCTGAAGGCGGCCGGGCGGCTCTATCCCTGCTGGGAAACCGCCGAGGAACTCGAATTCCGCCGCAAGCTGGCGCTGTCGCGCGGCCGGCCGCCGGTCTATGACCGCGCCGCGCTGGCGCTGAGCCCGGCCGCGATCGCCGCCTTCGAGGCCGAGGGCCGCCGGCCGCACTGGCGCTTCCGGCTGGCGCCGGGCGAGGCGCGCTGGGACGACCGGGTGCGTGGCCCCAGCCATGGCGACGCCGCCCATCTGTCCGACCCGGTGCTGATCCGCGCCGATGGCAGCTTCCTCTACACCTTGCCCAGCGTGGTCGATGATCTCGATTTCGCCGTCACCGACGTGGTGCGGGGCGAGGATCACGTCACCAACACCGTGGTGCAGATCCAGTTGTTCGAGGCGCTGGGTGGGCCGGTGCCGCGTTTCGCCCATCTGCCGCTGCTGACCGGGGCCGATGGCGGCGAGCTGTCGAAGCGGCTCGGCTCGGGCGCGCTCGACGAGCTGAAAGGGCAGGGGGTGGCGCCGCTGGCGCTGGCCTCGCTGCTGGCCCAGCTCGGCACCTCGGACGCGATCGCGCTGAAGCCCGACCTCGCCACCCTCGCCGCCGAATTCGCCTGGGACAAGTTCGGCCGCGCCAGCCCGCGCTTCGATCTCGACGCGCTGCACCGGCTCGACAGTCGTCGCCTGCATGGCCTCGGTTTCGCCGAGGCGCGGCCGCGTCTGGCCGAGCTTGGCCTCGCCGAGGCCGACGAGGCGTTCTGGCTGGCGGTGCGGCCCAACCTGACCCACGAGGCCGACGCCCGCGAGTGGTGGGCGATCTGCCGCGCCCCGCTGGTCCCGGTGATCGAGGACGTTTCCTTCACCCGCGCCGCCGCCGCGCTGCTGCCGCCCGAGCCGTGGGACGAGGCGACCTGGCCGGCCTGGACCGGCGCGGTCAAGCAGGCCACCGGGCGCAAGGGCAAGGCCCTGTTCCACCCCTTGCGCCTCGCCCTCACCGGGCGCGAGAATGGGCCGGAACTGAAAACCCTGCTTCCCCTGATCGGGCGGCAGCGGGCGCTGGCCCGGCTCGACGGCCGCGAGGCCTGAGCCGTTACCCTTCCCCCCTGTGCAAGCTGCCGGAGACCGATCGGTGCCGCTGGTCCTTTACAACACCCTCACCCGTCGCAAGGATGCGTTCGAACCGCTGGTGCCCGGCCAGGTCGGCATGTATGTCTGCGGCCCCACCGTCTATGACCGCGCCCATATCGGCAATGCCCGCCCGGTGATCGTGTTCGACGTGCTCTACCGCCTGCTGCGGGCGAGCCATCCCAAGGTGCGCTACGTCCGCAACATCACCGACGTCGATGACAAGATCAACCAGCGCGCCAAGGATTCGGGCGAGCCGATCGGGGCGATCACCGCCCGCACCATCGCCCTGTTCCACGACGACATCGCCGCGCTGAACTGCCTGCCGCCCGATATCGAACCGCGCGCCACCGCCCACATCCCGCAGATGGTGGCGATGATCGAGCGGCTGGTCGCGCGCGGCCACGCCTACGCGGCCGAGGGTCATGTCCTGTTCAGCGTCGCCTCGATGCCGAGCTACGGCGCGCTGTCGCGCCGCTCGCGCGACGAGATGATCGCCGGCGCCCGGGTCGAGGTCGCCCCCTACAAGCGCGATCCCGGCGATTTCGTGCTGTGGAAGCCCTCGCCCGACGATCTGCCCGGCTGGGATTCGCCGTGGGGCCGGGGCCGGCCGGGCTGGCACATCGAATGCTCGGCGATGAGCCTCGAACATCTCGGCGCCAGCTTCGACATCCATGGCGGCGGCCAGGATCTGGTGTTCCCCCACCACGAGAACGAGATCGCCCAGAGCGTCTGCGCCAACGGTCAGCCCTTCGCCCGTTTCTGGCTGCACAATGGCTGGCTGATGGTCAACGGCGAGAAGATGTCGAAATCGCTCGGCAATTTCATCACCGTGCGCGATTTGCTCGACCACGCCCCGGGCGAGGCGGTCCGGCTGGCGATGCTGTCCTGCCATTACCACCAGCCGCTCGACTGGACCGACGAGCTGCTGCGCCGGGCGCGGGCGACGCTCGACCGGCTCTACACCGCGCTCCGGGCGGTGCGCGACCTGCCCCCGCCCGAGGGCGAGGCGGCGCCGATCGAGGTCCGCGCCGCGCTGGAGGACGACCTCAACACGCCCTTGGCGATCAGCGCCCTGCACGAACTGGCCGGCGCCCTCAACAAGGCGACCCAGCCGGCCGAGCAGGCGCGGTTGAAGGCCAAGCTGTTGGCCTCGGGCCAGTTGCTCGGGCTGCTCGCCCAGGATCCCGAGGCGTGGTTCAAGGGCGCGGCCCCGGCCGACGGGCTCGACGACGCGGCGGTGGCGACGCTGATCGAGGCCCGCGCCGCCGCCCGCCAGGGCCGCGACTTCGCCGCGGCCGACCGTATCCGCCGCGAACTGGCCGAGGCCGGCATCCTGCTTGAGGACGGCTCCGGCGGCACCAGTTGGAAGAGGGCCTGAGGTCTTGAGTTTCCGCCCGTCCCTCGCGATCGCCGCGCCCGGCCGGGCCTTCGTCTGGCACGTTTTGGCCGTCCTGCTGGTGGTGGCGCTGCTGCTGGCCCCGGCGCTGTGGAACGGCTACCCGCTGATCTATTTCGACAGCGAGGATTACGTCGAGATGGCCTTCACCCACCAGCCGATCGTCTGGCGGGTGATGACCTACGGCATGCTGTGCAGCCTCGCCAAAGTCACCGGCACGCTGTGGGCGATGCCGGTGATGCAGGCGGTGTTGACCGCCTGGGTGCTGCACGAGGCGGTGACCGGCTTCGTCGGCCGCGCCCGCCCGGTGGTGCTGGCGGCGGTCGGGATCGCCCTGGCCGGGCTGACCGGGCTGCCCTGGGTGGCGTCGCAGGTGCTGGCCGACGTGTTCGCCGGGGTGGCGATCCTCGGCATCGCCACCCTGGCCTTCGGCGAGGGGCTGCCGCGCTGGCGGCGCTGGCTGCTGGCCGCGATCACCGCGCTGGCGATCTGTGTCCACATGTCCCATGTCGCGGTGGCGGCCGGGCTGCTGATCGCGCTGTGGGCGGTGGCCGGGCTGGTGCGGCTGCGGCCGCTGCGGCGGATGCCGCGCCCCCGGCTGACGGTGGCGACCTGCGCGGTGGTGGCCGGCATCCTCGCCGTGCCGACCACCCATCTGGTCCAGACCGGGCGGTTCTATTTCAGCGAATCCGGTCAGGTGCTCCAACTCGCCTTGTTCATCCAGAACGGGGTGGCCAAGGCCTATCTCGACGAGGTCTGCCCCGAGGGCGCCCCGTTCAAGTTGTGCGAGCACAAGGAGGAACTGCCCCGCACCGCCGACGAATTCCTGTGGGGCGACAGCCCGTTCGACGAGATGGGCGGCTGGCGGGCGATGCATGACGAGGCCGGGGCGATCGTCAAGGACGCCATCCGCCGCTTCCCGCGGATGGTGCTGAGCGCCGCGCTGGAAAACACCGTCGAGCAGTTCGAATCGATCGAAAGCGGCGAGGATCTGGTGCCGATGACTTGGCACTTCGTCAAGACCGAGCTGTCGCATTTTCCCTCCGAGTTCCGCGCCTTCCGCTTCGCCCGCCAGCAGCGCCGTCCCGCCCTCGATTTCACCGCCCAGAACGACGTCCAGGTGCCGATCAACGTCGCCGCCGAGCTGGCGCTGCTGGTGGTGCTGGCGGTGGCGTGGCGCCGGCGCGACCGGTCCAGTTGCGGCCTCGCCCTGGTGGTGCTGCTCGCTTTGCTCGGCAACGCCGTCGTCTGCGGCGCCATCAGCAACCCCCACGACCGCTATCAGAATCGGGTGGTGTGGCTGGCGCTGTTCGCGGTGTCGATCGGCGCGGTCCGGCTCGACCAGCGCTTCGCCCGCCGCCCGCCGCCGCCGTCGCTGCCCGCCCCGGATCAGGTCGGGCCCTGACTCCTCCTGTCTTTGGTCGTTGCATTCCTAGTCCTTTGGTATATACTCCGGGTATATAGGGTCGGTCCCCGAGGGCGGGGCCGCCGCAGCGCTCGGGAATGGGCCATGAAAGACGGCAATCTGGTCGAGACGGCGTTTTGCTCCCAGCGGAGCACCGACCTCCCGCCCCAGCTTATGACCAGCCCACCGTCGGCCCGGATCCGGACGAAACGCTCCTGGGGGTTGATCGCCCCGCTGCTGGCGCTGCTGGCCGGCGGTCTGGTGTGGGGGGGCGAATGGGTTCTGTCGCCCCGGCCGGGCCAGCCCTTGGCGGTGATCTTTCCCACCTCCGCCGGACCCGAGGAAATGATGGCCCCGTGGGAGGCCGGCGCCACTCAGGTGCTGGCGTTCGGCCTGCTGCCCGGCCTGCTGCTGGTTCGCTCCGATCGGCCCGATTTCGTCGAACGGCTCTACGCCGCCGGCGCCGTCGTGGTGATGCGCGCCCCCGGCCGGTCCACCCTTCACCGCTGAGAAGCGCCTCGACGGAGCGCGCGGACTGCCGCCCGCACCCGCCCGGAGGCTGGCGCCTCCGGACCTCCCCCTTTTTTGTCGGGGGTTGGCTGGCCAGGGCCGGTCAAGGCGGCGTTCAATGGCGCGCCCTGTCCGGGATGGTGAGGGAACTGGCCGACAGGCATGGCCCTGAAATCCGCCTCGGCGGGGTGTTTGACCATCAGGCGGATCGCATGGGCGCGGCCGGGGGGGAACGGCGCCGTGGCGGCGGTCAGGGGGACTCGGCCAGGATCCGCAGCCGGTGGCGCAGCCAGCGCAGCGCCGGATGGGCGTCGCCGCGTTCGTGCCAGACCATGGCGATGGTGAAGCCGGGCACCGGTACCGGTGGTTCGAACAGGGCCAGCCGGGCGGCCTGGAGCCGGGCGATCCGTTCCGGCACCAGCGCCACCAGATCCGAGGCGGCGACGATCTCCGGCACCACCAGGAAGCCCGGCGCCGACAGCGCGACCCGGCGGTGGCGGCCGTGGGCGGCGAGGGCGGCGTCGGCCGGGCCGACGAAGCCGCCCCCCTGGGGCGACACCATCACATGGTCGAGGGCGCAATAGCGGTCGAGGTCGAGCCCGGTCGCCGCCAGCGGATGGTCGCGCCGCAGGATGGCGACATAGCGCTCGTGGCACAGCGGGCGGATCCGCAGCCGCTCCGGCGCGGTTTCGGGGGTCATCAGCGCCAGATCGATCTCGCCCCGTTCCATCTGCGCCATCAGGGCGGCGGCGTCGAGGGTGCGCCACGCCAGCGTGATCCCCGGCGCCTCGACCGCCAGGACGCGGAGCAGCGGCAGCAGCAGCGCCACCTGGCTGTAATCGCTGGCGGCGATCGACACCGTCAGCCGCGCCGCCGCCGGGTCGAACGCCGCGCCCGCCGCCACGACGCTCCGCACGCCCTCCAGCGCCCGCCGCAGCGGTTCCTCCAGTTCCAGCGCGCGCCGGGTCGGCACCATCCCCCGCGAGGTCGGCAGCAGCAGCGGGTCGCCGAACAGCGCCCGCAGCCGCGCCAATTGCGCCGACAGCGCCGGCTGGCTGAGATGCAGCCGGCGGGCGGCGCGGGTGACGTTGCGCTCGGCCAGCAGCGCCTCCAGCGCCACCAGCAGGTTGAGGTCGATCCGGCTATCCATGGGATCGATGGCAGCACAGGGAAATGACGATTTCAAGCATGGCCGGCGCCGGGGCCAGGATCGGGGCAGCCGGGCTTTCCGCCCGCTTTCGCAGGAGAAACGGCCGTGAATGTCTTTCTGGTCCATGCCCATCCCGAGCCGCAATCGCTCAACGGCGCGCTCAAGGACCTTGCCGTCGCCACCCTGACCGGACTCGGTCATCGGGTTGAACTGTCCGACCTGTACGCGATGGGGTGGAAGGCGGTGGCCGACGCCGCCGATTTCCGCGCCCCGGTCGAGCCGGGCCGATTGCATTATCCGCGTGAGTCGAAACATGCCTTTGCCGGCGGCACCCAGGCCGCCGACGTGGTGGCCGAACAGCGCAAGCTGCTGTGGGCCGACGCGGTGATTCTGCAATTTCCGCTGTGGTGGTTTTCGATGCCGGCGATCCTCAAGGGCTGGTTCGACCGGGTGTTCGCCTGCGGCTTCGCCTATGGGGTTGGGGTCCATGACGGCGAACGCTGGGGGGACCGCTATGGCGAGGGCAGCCTGCGCGGCCGCCGCGCCCTGGTTTCGGTCACCATCGGCGGCCGGGCCCCGCATTATTCCGAGCGCGGCGTCAATGGCGCGCTGGAGGACGTGCTGTGGCCGCTGCAACACGGCACACTGTTCTATCCCGGCCTTGAGGTGCTGGAGCCGTTTACGCTGTTCCAGGCCGACCGTCTGCCCCGCGAGCAATGGCCGGAGGTCGCGGCCCGCTACCGGGCGCGGCTGGAGGGCCTGTTTCGCGATCCGCCGATTCCGTTCCGGCGCCAGAACGGGGGCCATTACGACGGCCAGCAGGTGTTGAAGGACGGCCTCGGCCAGGGTCTGTCGGGGGCGCGCCTGCATCTGGTGCAGCCGGACGATCCGCCCCAGACGCCGGTGGCGTGACCCGGTTTGGCGGTGGCGGGGCGATGGATTTCCAGGCTTGCATGGCCGCATCCTCTCGTGTAGCTTCCCCCCTCGCCGTGAGCCGGGGCAAGCCCCGTCACGCCGCGGAGGGGTGGCCGAGTGGTTGAAGGCGCACGCCTGGAAAGTGTGTATACGGTGTTGAGCCGTATCGAGGGTTCGAATCCCTCTCCCTCCGCCAGTTTTTCTACAGCCTGAAAATTCCAAGGATATCAACGACCTGGCAGGGTCGCGGAAACGCCTTCCACCAACGTTTTTACCCATCCCAGGCAGGGCCGACAGCCCCCGCCGGGGGTGATCCGGCGAGGGCGTCACGGTCACGGCTTCATCGCCGCGAAGGCTGTATGTAGCGCGGCGGCTGATTTTGGACAAATTGGCACCTGATTTTGGACGGGGCGAACCGTCATCTTCCGCCTGAAATGATCAGTTCTCCGGCGGCCCGGCTGGTGGCGGCCGAAACCGAATAGCGGGTCTCCACCGCCTCGATCTGAAAGCCTTTGAACACCTCCCGGACACCGGGGGTGTCGTTGAGGCTCATGATGAAGTGACCCTTCAGCCCGGTCAGCAGTTCAGCCAACCGTTCGAAATCCTCCCGCCCAAACACATCCTCGCCATAGTAGCGCTCGCAGGCCCAGTAGGGCGGGTCGAGATAGAACAGGGTGTCGGGCCGGTCGTAGCGCCGGATGAACTCGGCATAAGGCAGACACTCGACCACCACCCCGGCCAGCCGCTCGTGGAGATCCTCGAGCAAGGGGACCACCCTGGTGATGTTGAACCGGCTGCCGTTGGCCGGCGATACCCCGAACACCCTGCCGGCGACCTTGCCCCCGAATGCCGTCCGCTGGAGATAGAGGAACCGGGCGGCACGCTGGATGTCGGTCAGCGTCGCCGGATCGACCGTCGAGAGGCGTTCGAACTCCGCCCGGCTGGCCAGCCGGAAGCGGAGATAGTCGGTGAAATAGGCGAAATGCTCCTGGATCACCCGGAAGAAGGTAAAGACGTCCCGGGAGATGTCATTGATTACCTCGGAGGGGGCGGCCAGCGGGCGGCGCAGGAAGACACCGCCCATGCCGACGAACGGTTCGGCATAACAATGGTGCGGTACCGCACCGATCCGGGTGATGATCTCCCGGGCCAGCAGGCGCTTACCACCGACATAAGGGGCGGCCGGCGAGATCGGACGGACGGCAACAGTGTCAGGTTTGGTCACTTGGACGAATCCTCGGGCGCTCGCGGGCGCTCGGGTGTGGGGCTCGTGGCTCTCTGGATGCGGGTGATGACCCCACAGCGGGGGCATTTGACCTCGATGTCGAGCGGGCCGGCCGCCTTGAGCAGCAGACGGCCAC
>JBDLVO010000204.1:0-4586 GCA_039804805.1 Pseudomonadota bacterium | reverse complement strand
TTCCAAAAAGTTGTTGATCATCGTCCTGGCCAGCATCGCCGGCGTGGCGGTGGTGGCGGGACTGGCGTTGTTCTTCCTGCGCGGCATCATGGTCGAGGACCGCGTCGCCAAGCTGCACAATCTCGTCGACGTCGCTCAGGGCATCGCCCGCCAGCAATACGAGCGGGCCCAGCGCGGGGAGATCGATCAGGCCGAGGCCCAGCGCCTCACCCGCGAAACCCTGCGCGAGCTGCGCTACGACCAGGACGAATACTTCTTCATCTATGCGGTCGACGGCACCACCGTGCTCTATCCCGGCCGGGCCGAGCGCGAGGGCAAGAACGCGATCGAGGTGCGGGATTCCGACGGCGTGCCGCTGATCCGCCGCCTGATCGAGGCGGCCCAGGCCGGCGGCGGCGCGGTGTTCTACCGCTTCCCCCGGGTCGGCTCCGACGCCGCCATCCCCAAGGTGTCCTATGCCGGGCTGTTCGCGCCGTGGGGCTGGATGATCGGCACCGGGATCTACATCGACGATATCGAGGCGATCTTCCGCGCCAAGGCGCTTCAGTTCGGCGGACTGGTGCTGCTGGTGGCGCTGGTGGTGGCCGGGCTGGCCCAGCTGATCTCGCGCGGGATCGTCGGCCCGCTCCAGCGTCTGGCCGGCATCACCACCCGCCTCGCCGGCGAGGATTACGCCTGTGAAGTGACCGAAACCGAACGCCGCGATGAGATCGGCGCCCTTGCCGTCTCGATCCGCACCCTGCGCGACGCCGCGCGCGAGGCGGCCGAACTGCGCCGCGACCAGGAGCGCCACAAGCAGGAGGCCGAAGCCGAACGCCGCCGCGCCGCGCTGGCGATGGCCGACGGTTTCGAACGCAGCGTCAAGCAGGTCTCCGACGTGATCGCCACCTCGGCCGGCAATATGAAGAGCGCGGCGGAAAGCCTGACCGGGGTGGCGCGCCAGACCTCGTCCCAGGCCACCGGCGTCGCCGCCGCCGCCGAACAGGCCTCGGTCAACGTCCAGACCGTCGCCGCCGCCTCGGAGGAACTGTCGGCTTCGATCAACGAGATCAGCCGGCAGGTCCAGAATTCGGCGGCGATGTCGGCCGAGGCGGTCAACGAGGCCCGCCGCACCGACCAGTTGGTGCAGAGCCTGGCCGAGGCCACCGACCGCATCGGCATTGTCGTCAATTTGATCAACGACATCGCGGCGCAGACCAACCTGCTGGCGCTGAACGCCACCATCGAGGCCGCCCGCGCCGGCGAGGCCGGCAAGGGCTTCGCCGTCGTCGCCAACGAGGTCAAGGGGCTGGCCAACCAGACCGCCAAGGCCACCGAGGAAATCTCCACCCAGATCGGCGCGGTCCAGAGCGCCACCAGCGAGGCGGTCGCCGCCATCCGCCTGATCGGCGGCACCATCGGCCGCATCGACGAGATCGGCTCCGGCATCGCCGCCGCGGTCGAGGAACAGCACGCCGCCACCGCCGAAATCTCCCGCAACATCCAGCAGGCTTCGGCCGGTACCCGGCAGGTGACCGACTATCTCGGCCAGTTGGCGGCGGCGGTGGCCGAGGTCGGCGACACCTCCAACAACGTGCTGACCGCCTCGCACGACCTCGCCGAACAATCCGGCCGGCTCGACCACGAGGTCGGCACCTTCCTCCACAGCGTGCGGGCCTGAGGTAAAAAAAGGGAAAAGCGCGGGCTCTGCCCGCACCCGCCAAGGGCCGCAAGGCCCTTGGATCCCTTTGGTGGGAGTCAGTCCGCCACGCGGCGGCGGTAGGCGGCCGGGGTTTCGCCGCAGAACTCCCGGAACGACTTCGAAAACGAGCTGAGGCTGGCGAAACCGAGTCGGTCGGCGACCTCGGCCAGGGCCGGGCCGGGCTGGGCCAGCCAAGCCAGCGCCGCCAGCATCCGGCTTTGGCTCAGATAGTGTTGCCAGCTCATCCCGGTCTCGCGCCGGAAATGGCGCCGCAGGCTCCGCTCCGACATCGCGGCGGCGCGGCAGGCTTCGGTCAGGGTGGCGTCGGCCAGATAGGTCTGGGTGTAGTCCATCGCCCGCGCCAGTCCGGCATGCTCGCTGCGCGGCAGGCGGAACGGCATCTCGTGCGCCACCCACTCCCGGCACAGCAGCGTCAGCGCCCGGAAATAGGCGTCGGCCAACTCGTCCGGCCGGGGCCTGTCGGGCGGCCAGCGCGTCGCGTACAGGATCATCTCCCGCATCACCGGCGCCACCGCCACCACCCGCACCCCGGCGCCGGCCTCGCCCAGGCTCCCCGCCGGAAAAAACACCGAGGCCGAGCGGACCGGCCCCAGCCAGGTGCGATGGCGCATCCCGGCCGGAATCCAGATCGCCCGCTGCGGCGGCAACAGGAACCGCGCCGTCGCCGTCTCCAAGTGCAGGCTGCCCCGCAGCGCATACAGCAACTGATCGCTGCCATGGGCGTGCCAGTCATAGGCGAACGGCTCGACCACCTCCTCGCAGAAGGCAAAGGCGTCGGCATGGCGCTCGATCCCCACCGCCTCGATCCGCTGCCGCGTCTCCGCTCCGCTCAGCCAGCGCATCCCCGCCTCCCCGTTGCGACTTTGGCCGATTATAGCACTTTATTGGCCGGGCCGCGTTCATCGGCCAGAGCCGCGCCGTGCTATCCCTGAGGGATCGATCCCCCCGGCCCAACAGGAGCGCGCGATGACCGACCGCGACCGGCACCAAGCCTCGATTCTCGACCAGTTCACCCGGCAAGCGGAAGGCTTCGCCGCCCTGCCCGCCCATTCCGACCAGGACGCCCTCCGCCTCTGTTGCGAGCTGGCCCGGCTCGGGCCGGACGACACCGTGCTTGATGTCGCCTGCGGCCCCGGCATCCTCGCCTGCGCGCTGGCCGCCACCGCCCGACACGTCACCGGGCTCGACCTCACCCCGGCGATGATCGCCCAGGCCCGGCGGCGCCAGCAGCAGGCCGGACTCGCCAACCTCGCCTGGGAAATTGGCGACGGCCACGCCTTGCCCTTCGCCGACGGCGCCTTTTCGCTGGTGAGCAGCCGCTACGCCTTCCACCATCTGCTCGATCCCCGGGCGATGCTGGCGGAAATGCGCCGGGTCTGCGCCGTCGGCGGCCGCCTCCTCCTGATCGACGCCACCCCCACCGCCGCCACCCAGGAAGCCTATGACGCGATGGAAACCCTGCGCGACCCGTCGCACACCAGCGCGCTGACCCTCGATCAAATGCGCGGGCTCGGCCGGCACCTTGGTCTGGGCGAGCAGGCGGTCGGGGGCTATCGGCTGGAGGTCGAGCTTGAAGCCCAGTTACGCGCCGCCGCCTGCCCGCCCGGAGCCGAGGAAAGGTTGCGGGCGCTGTTCCGGCGCGATGCCGAGGACGGTCTTGACCGGCTCGGTGTCGGGGCTCGTTCCGTCGGGGACGAGATCCGGTTCTGCTATCCGATCTCGATCCTGGTTCTGGGACGGGAAAGCTAAAAAAACGTGGGCTCTGCCCACACCCGCCAAGGGCCGCAAGGCCCTTGGAACCCATTGGGGGAGTCAGATCGGCGGCGACAATCGGGTGTCCAGCGCGAACCGTTCCTGCGTCAGCATTCGGTAAGTGCCGGCGGCGTGCGCGGCGACGAACAGCCAGTTCCAGCTCTGGGGCGAAACCGCGCTGGGCAGCAGCAGAACGCGATGCTGCGCCAGCATCTCGTCGCCGAATGTCTGTTGCCCCGCGCTGGGAATCCCGGGACGTAGCCAGTTGGGATTGGGCAGTGTCGCCGGATCGATCACCGTCACCGCCGCCGGATCGATGATTTCGAACGAGGTCAGCACATGGGGCACGGTATCGAGGGCGGCAAAGCCTTTATGCACCGCCACCTCCAGGATCGCGGCGGCCGGATCGACCGAACCATAGACCGCGCGTACCCCTTTGCCGTTCCAGCGTCCGCCGGCGCGATAGGCCCCCTCGCCGCTGTCCCAGTCGGCGGCATGACTGGCGGCATCGAGCCGCCAGCCGACCAGCGGGCCATGCCCGAGGGGAAAAGGCAGCGGCGTCACATATAGACGCCGTATTCGAGCCGGGTCAGATAATCCTCGACCAGTTGCGTCCCGGCCGGGGTGGCGAGCAGATCGATCGGCCGCCGCCGGTCGAGTCCCAGCGCCGGCTGCTCCAGCCAGCGCTCGGCCTCCTCCCGGCTCCCCAGCACGGCGGTGGCCTTGGCCAGGATTTCGGCGAACTTCCAGGCTCGCCCGCTCTGCTCGCGGCTGAGCGTCCCCTCGATGTCCTTCTTCTTGCGCTGCAAGGTGCGCAGGCTCATCCCCAACGCGGTTTCCAGCGCCGCATCGGTCTTGATCACCGCCAGATTGGCGATCAGATAGACGAACGAGCTTTTCGGCAGCCCTTCAAGCAGGATCTGATGGGCCTCCAGCGCGGTGCGCGGCTCCCACCGCAACGTGCTGCGCCCACCGAACAGCTTGACGACCTCCGCGACCCCGACGGCTTCCGACAATCGCGCCTCCCACTCGACAGGTGTCGCCCATCATACGCCACCTGTCGCCAGGACACCAACGGGTTCGAAGGGCCTGTGGCCCTTCGCGGAGAGCGCCGAGAGGCAGCGCCTCTCGG
>JBDLVO010000203.1:0-6890 GCA_039804805.1 Pseudomonadota bacterium | reverse complement strand
AGGTTCAGCCAGGCCGGCTCGTCGGCCGGGCGGCGCGGCCCGCCGGCCAGCGCGCCCCAATCGGGGTCGGCTCCGGCACGCTCGCTTGCGCGCTCGGGCAGGTCGCGCCAGCCGGGTTCGCCTGGGCCAGGCGGGGCGGGGCGGGACAGGTCGCGCCATTTCGGGTCGTCGGCACCGCCCTCGGCCGGGCGGGGCTGCTCGCGCCAGCTCGCCGGTCCGGCGCCGTCGCCCTGGTCGGGCAGGTCGCCCCATTTTGGCTCGATCCGGCCGGCGGCGCCGTCGGTGCCGTTCTTCTTCCAGTCGGTGGCGCCGCTGGCGGCGGCGATGCCGCTCATGCCCTCCGGCACCAGCCGGTCCTCGATGCGGCGGTCGGCGGCGCTGACCATTCGCGCCTCGGCCCGCTTGGCCGGGGCGGCGGCCTCGATCCGGGCCCGTTCCTCGGCCACCGAGCGGTGGAGCGCCTCGGGATTGATGCCGCCGCCGGAATCCAGCGCCTCGGCCACGCTGATCTCGGCCGCCAGCGCCAGCGGCTCGTCGCCGGCGACGAACTGGTCACCCAGCAGCCGCGCCCCCAGCTCGCGCGCGATCAGATGGGCGCGGCGGCGGCCCTCCTCGGGCGGCAGGGCGCGGAACAGCAGCACGAAGAAATCCTGCCCCATCCGGCCGCTGGCGTTGCCGGGGCCGAGATGCTGGGCGATCACCCCCTCGGCGATCAGCATCGCCTTTTCCGACAGCCGCTTCCATTTGTCGCCGACCGCCTCGCGGAACTGCACCAGCGAGATGATCTGCAACTTGAGCTGGAAGGCGCCGGCATCCTCGGCCAGCATCTGATCGAGGGTCAGGCTGAAATCCTCGGCCACCACGCTGTCGTCGAACGCCGGGGCGGCCTCGGCCGGGGGAGCGTCGGGGTCGGCGGCGGCCAGCGCCTGCTCCAGCCCGGCGGCGATCTCGTCGTCGGCGCTGGGGCGGCGGCCCAGCGCGGTCAGCGGCCGGGTCAGGCGGGTGAGAAGGCTTTTGGCGCTGCGGGATGGGCTCATCGGTTCGGTCCGGGGTTGGGACCGGGCGGGATCAGCCCGGCGGTTCCCGGTAAGAACGGGCCAGCTCGACATAATTGGCGGCGGAAACGGCGAAATGAGCGATTTCGTCCTCCCTCAGCGGCCGCAGCAGCCGGGCCGGGTTGCCGCCCCACAGCTCGCCGCGCCGCACCCGCTTGCCCGGAGTCACCACCGCCCCGGCGGCGACCATCGCCCCGCTTTCGATCACCGCGCCGTCCAGCACCACCGCGCCCATGCCGACGAAACACTCATCCTCCAGCACGCAGCCATGCAGCACCGCGCCATGGCCGATGGTGATGCCGTCGCCGATCAGGGTGGGGTGGGTCTCGCGGGTGACGTGGACGATGGTGCCGTCCTGGATGTTGGTGCGGGCGCCGATGCGGATGTAGTTGACGTCGCCGCGCAGGATGCAGCCGAACCAGATGCTGGTGTCGGCGCCGACCACCACGTCGCCGGTGATGGTGGCGTTGACGGCGACGAAGGCGGTGGGGTCGATCTGGGGGTGGTGCCCCTGCCAGGGCAGGATCAGGCCGCTCATCGGTGCCTCACGGGAACAGCGGGGCCTGGGCCAGTCCCAGACCCTCGGGGAGATCGAACATCAGATTCATGTTCTGCAACGCCTGGCCCGAGGCGCCCTTGACCAGATTGTCGATCGCCGACACCAGGGTGGCGCGGCCGGGGGCGCGGTCGGGGAACACCCCGATCAGGCACAGGTTGGAGCCGCGCACATGCCGGGTCGCCGGCACGACGCCTTCGCCCAGCACCCGCACGAACGGCTCGTCCCGATAGGCCTCGGCCAGGGCGGCGCGCAGCTCGGCCGGACCGGCGCCCTTGGCCGGGCGGACATGGATGGTCGACAGCATGCCCCGGTTCATCGGCATCAGATGGGGGGTGAAGCTGACCCGCACCACCCGTCCGGCGGCGGCGGACAGGCCCTGCTCGATCTCGGGCAGGTGGCGGTGGCCGCCCAGGCCGTAGGGATGCACCCCCTCGGCCACCTCGGTGTAGAGGTTGGCCTCCTTGGCGGCGCGGCCGGCGCCCGACACCCCGGACAGGGCGTCGATGACGATGTCGTCGGCCTCGATCAGCCCGGCCTTCAGCAGCGGGATCAGCGGCAATTGCGAACAGGTCGGGTAGCAGCCGGGATTGGCCACCAGCCGCGCCCCCCGCACCGCCGCGCGCGCCAGCTCGGTCAGGCCGTAGACGGCGGTCTTCTGCAGGTCCGGCGCCTGATGGGGATGGCCGTACCATTCGGCGTAGGATTCGATGTCGGCGAGGCGGAAATCGGCCGACAGGTCGCACACCTTGACCCGGTCGGGCAGTCCGGCGATCACGCTCTGGGTGGTGCCGTGCGGCAGACAGCAGAACACCGCGTCGATCCGGTCGAAATCGACCTGATCGATGGTGACCAGGGTCGGCAGATCGAGACCGGCGAGATGGGGGAACACCGCGTCCAGGGTCTGGCCGGCCTTGCGGTCGGCGGTCAGCGCGGCGACGCGGAAGCCGGGATGCCCGGCCAGCAGCCGCAGCAATTCGGCCCCGGTATAGCCACTCGCGCCCAGAATCGCGGTGTTGATCTGCGCCATCATCCTATCCTTGATCGTCCCGGCCCCGCCCGACGCGGGGCCGAACGGCGACGATAGCAGCCATGGCGCGTGGCGACAACCAGCGCCGGATGTGGGCTCCGCCCACGCCCGCCAAGGGCCGCAGGCCCTTGGATCCCTTTCCTTCTTCTTCGCGTGGGGAACGACCGCGCCCAGGCGGAACGGCGGATCCGTGCCCGCCCACGGGGTGGGGCTGGTGCGGGCGGGGAGGGCGTGGCACACTCGAACATGGTGCTGGCAACCCGTAGCGTGATGATGCTGGATTCGCGGACCGTCTTTTTTCTCGTCGCGGTATCGGCGGTTCTGGCTTCGGCGGCGCTCGCGTTGGTCAACCGGCGTGGCCTGCCGGTGCCCGGGGTGCGGCTGTGGACCGTCGGCAACGCCATCGGCGCGGTCGGGCTGATGCTGTCGGTGGCGCGGGCGGCGTTGCCCGAGCTGTTCGGCATCGTCCTCGCCAACATCCTGCTGGTGCTGGCGATGAGCTGCCAGATCGCCGGCTGCCGCCAGTTCGTCGGCCGTCCCGGCCGGCTTGGCCTCGGGCTGGCCCTGACCGCCGCGATCGCGGCCGAGGCGGCGTGGTTCACCTTCGTCCAGCCCTCGATCGCCGTCCGGGTGGTGGCGATCTCGCTGCTGTTCGCTCTGCTGTGCGGGGCCGGGGCCTGGGCGCTGCTGCGGCCGGGGCTGAAGCCGGCGCTGCCGCTGCGCTGCTATGGCGGGCTGTATCTCGCCCTCGCCGTGTTCTTTATGGTCCGCGCCGTGATGGCGTGGGACGTCGCCATTCCCGATTACTTCGCCTCGGGGCCGATCGCGCTGTCGGCCCATCTCGCCGGCTTCGTCCAACTGGTGCTGGGCACCTTCCTGCAACTGGTGCTGATCGCCGAATGGCTGGTGGCCGACATCGCCCGGCAGGCCAGCCTCGACCCGCTGACCGGGCTGCTCAACCGCCGCGCCTTCGCCGCCATCGCCGGCAAGCTGCTGGCGGCGGCCGGGCGGTCGGGCCGGCCGGTGGCGTTGCTGATGCTCGATCTCGACCATTTCAAGCGCGCCAACGATTCGCGCGGCCATGCCTTCGGCGACGAATTGCTGTGCCGCTTCGCCCGCGTCGCCGAGCGTGAATTGCGCGCGGGCGACGTGATCTGCCGCCATGGTGGCGAGGAATTCGCCGCCCTGCTGCCCGACGCCGATCCCGATCAGGCCCTGCTGGTGGCCGACCGCCTGCGCCGCGCCTTCGCCGAGGATTCCTGCGCCGCCGAGGTCCGCGCCACCGTCAGCGTCGGCATCGCCGCCTGCGATCTCGGCGATGGGCTCGACGGGCTGCTGCGCCGCGCCGACCGTGCCCTCTACCGCGCCAAGAACGAGGGCCGCGACCGCTGCGTGCTGGGCGGATAGAAGGCCGGGCGCGGGGTGGGGCTGTCGCGGCGGGCGTTGTGTTTCGGCCAGGGCCGGGATAACCTGCCGCCCCGCTGGCGGGCGCCGGGGGCTATCCTGCCCGCTGTTCCCGCCGGCGCGACAGGAAGCCGCCTCCGATGCTCGACATCCGGACCGTGATGGTCCTGCTGATTCTGGCGACCGCGACCGCCGCCTGCGGACTGGCGCTGGTGCGGCATTATTATCTGCGGGTGCCGGGGGTCGGCCATTGGGTGATCGGCAACGCCCTGGTGGCGTTGGCCCAGGGGCTGTCGCTGGCCCGCGACGTGCTGCCGGCGCTGGTCAGCATCGTCCTCGGCCACGGCCTGACCATCGTCGCGGTGGTGGTGACGCTGGCCGGGTTCCAGCGTTTTACCGAAACCCGGGTGACGGTGCTGACGCCGGGGTTGGTGGTGGCCTGCGGCGTCACCCTGCTGCTGGCCTGGTTCACCTTCGTCGTTCCCACCCCGGGCGGGCGGGCGGTGACCATCGCCGCCACCCTGGCCGGCTTCAACCTGCTGGTCGGGCTGGTGCTGTGGCCGGGGCGCGGCGCGGCCGAGCCGGCCCGGCGGGTCTGCGCCGTGGTCTATTTCCTCAGCGTGCTGTTCTTCCTGCGCTGCGCCTGGGTGTGGTTCGACCAGCCGCCGGTCGGGCCGTTCCAGGGCGGTAATCTGGTGGCGCTGGTCTACCTGTTCGCCTTCGTCAAGACCCTGCTCAACAGCTTCCTCCAGTTGATCCTGGTGTCGGAGCGGCTCAATGCCGAACTGCGCCGGCAGGCCGAATGCGACCCGCTGACCGGGGCGCTCAACCGCCGCGCCTTCACCCTGGTCGCCGCCAAGGCGATGGCCCAGGCCGAGCGCTCCGGCCAGCCGCTGACCCTGCTGATGCTCGACCTCGACCATTTCAAGCGCGCCAACGATTCGCGCGGCCACGCCTACGGCGACGCGCTGCTGTGCGATTTCGTCCGGCTGGCGGGCGAGACGCTGCGGGCCCAGGACAGTTTCTGCCGCCATGGCGGCGAGGAATTTCTCGCCTTGCTGCCCGACACCGACGCCGCCCAGGCCCTGGCGGTGGCCGAGCGGCTGCGCCGGGCCTATGCCGCGCTGGCCCCGGCCCGGGCGGTGGCGGGGACGGTCAGCATCGGGTTGGCCGGGCTGCGTCCGGGCGACGATCTCGACGGGCTGATCCGCCGCGCCGATCAGGCGCTGTATCAGGCCAAGACCGCCGGGCGCGACCGCACCGTGATCGCCGCTTCGGGCGGGCGGGCCGGGCTCGGCCTTGCCATGCCGGCCCGCGCCGTCTAGGCTTGGCGCCGATGACCGAACCCCGCCTCCCGTCCGCCGCTTCGTCCGGCCGGGCGCCGTTCGCCACCCGGCCCGATCTGTCGCGCGGCCGCCTCCATCCCGAGGCCGCCAGCGCGACCCGCACCCCGTTCCAGCGCGACCGCGACCGCATCATCCATTCCGCCGCCTTCCGCCGGCTGCAATACAAGACCCAGGTGTTCGTCTGCCATGAGGGCGAGAATTTCCGCACCCGGCTGACCCACTCGCTGGAGGTGGCGCAGATCGCCCGCGCCGTCAGCCGCCAGCTCGGCCTCGACGAGGATCTGGCCGAGGCGCTGGCGCTGGCCCACGATCTCGGTCACACCCCGTTCGGCCATGCCGGCGAGGACGCGCTCGACGAGATGCTGCGCGACGTCGGCGGCTTCGACCACAACGCCCAGTCGCTGCGGATCGTCACCCGGCTGGAGCGGCGCTACATCGCCTTCGACGGCCTCAATTTGACCTGGGAGACGCTGGAGGGGCTGATCAAGCACAACGGCCCGCTGACCGGGTCGCGGGCGGTGGCGCGCGACCGCCCGCTGCCGCGCGCGATCGCCGAATATGCCGCGATCCACGATCTCGACCTCGACAGCTTCGCCGGGCCCGAGGCCCAGGTGGCGGCGCTGGCCGACGACATCGCCTACAACAATCACGATCTCGACGACGGGCTGCGGGCCGGGCTGTTTTCGATCGACGACCTCGCCGGGGTGCCGCTGGTCGGACCGCTGTTCGCCCAGGTCGCGGCGGAACATCCCGGCGCCGATGCCTCGCTGCGGATCCACGAGGTGGTGCGGCGGATGATCGGGCTGATGATCGTCGATCTGGTCGAGGAGACCCGGCGCCGCGCCGAGCGGCTGCGCCCGGCCAGCGCCGCCGAGGTCCGCGCCCTGGGCCAGAAGCTGGTGGCCTTTTCCGACGAGATGCGGGCCAACGATGCCGGGCTGCGCGCCTTTCTGTTCCCGCACATGTACCGCCACTACACCGTCAACCGGATGACCAGCAAGGGGCGGCGGGTGGTCAAGGACCTGTTCCGCCTGCTGTGGGCCGAGCCCAATTGCCTGCCGCCCGAGTGGTACCGCCTGACCGATGGTGCCGGCACGCCGCGCACCGCCCGGGTGGTGGGCGACTACATCGCCGGCCTGTCCGACCACGCCGCGCTGGAAGAACACCGCAAACTGTTCGATCCCCAGCAGAAATCCTAGCCGGTTCCATTCGGATCGCACCGGCTCCCGGCCACCCTGAGGGCGGGCGCAAGGGTCGGCCTGCTCAGCCGATTGGTTCGACGGCCCCATCCGTATAATCCCTTAGCAGTCATCTTATCCAGGATGGGGTATCAAACCGCGTCCTGGGCGGCCGTTCTATGCTTTTTTGCTGGACTATGGCGGTCGGCGGCACCCTGGGGTAGGCTTCAGGTCGTGGGGAGATCGGATTGAGCGGTTCGGCGAAGAGACGGGGCGCGGTGGCGGCGGCGGCGGGACTGGTCCTGCTGACCGGTCTGGGTG
>JBDLVO010000202.1:0-4968 GCA_039804805.1 Pseudomonadota bacterium | reverse complement strand
GCACGACGAACAGCTCGGCCTCCATCACCTTCAGCGTCGCCTCGATCACCGTGTCGAGCCGGTCGGCCCCGCCGAAGATCACCTCGCGATTGCCGATGTTGGTGCTGGGAACCTGGAATTCCCCGCCCTGATAGCCGCTGATCCCCGACAGGGCGTGGAACTGCTTCGAGGCGCAGCCGGGGCCGCAATGGGTGATCGGCTGGGCGCCGGGAATGGCGATGACGCTGGCGAGGGCGCCGAGCGCGCAGACAGAGCGGACCTGTTCGAGCGGACGGGATTCGGCGCAGGGAAGGGCGGGGGCGAGGGCGGTCATCGCAGGTCGGGCTCTTCGGCTGGGGCGGCAGGGGGGAACGGGGCGTAGGGATTGGTCTCGTCCCGCCACCAGCGCTGATAGGG
This sequence comes from Pseudomonadota bacterium, assembly GCA_039804805.1. GTDB lineage: Bacteria > Pseudomonadota > Alphaproteobacteria > Rhodospirillales > Magnetospirillaceae > Phaeospirillum. The sequence continues at coordinate 4,572 of JBDLVO010000202.1, read as the reverse complement.
AAAGGAGGAATGGGCGGCGACATCCTGGTAGAAGCGCCGCCGGGGCAGGATGCGCAGGATGGCGCGCCCGATGGTGATCAGTCCGTCATAGCCGAGGCCGTCATTCGAATAGAACACCGGCAGCACCGGAATCCCCAGCCGTCCCGCCAGCGCGGCGATCGAGCCGGTATGGCGGCAGATGACGAAATCGGGTTTGGCGCGCTGAAGCGCGGCGTGGGCCTGGAAATGCTGATCGGGGCTGACGGTGAAATTGACCACGTCGCCCCAGGTCTCGACCAGATGCGACAGCGAATCCTGGCGGGGATCGCCGCTGTCGGTGCTGGGATCGTGATGGAAGGAATAGGCGCCCTCGACCTCGATTCCCAGTTCGCGCAGATCGGCCAGCAGGCCGTGGGCGAAGGCGGCGCCGGCGGCGATGAAGCCCTTTTTTCCCGCCAGCGCCCGCCGCAGCCGCGCCAGTTCCGGTTCGACCCGGGCGCGTTCGCGGGCAATCAGCGCCTCGACCCGCTCCGCGCGCCCGGTCATGCGGGCGATGTCGCGCAGCCAGGCGTCGGTGGCGTCGAGGCCATAGGGCAGCGGCGCCTTGACCTCGGGCACGCCGTATTCCTGCTCCAGCCCGGTGGCGAGATAGGACAGCACGAAACACATCGTGGCGGTGGCTGCCGCTTCCGACATCCGGGCCAGCCGGTCGAGCGGACTGCCCCCCATCACCAGATTGACCGTCAGGCCGAGCGGCTCCAGCAACGGCGAGAACACGTCGGGGCCGCCCAGATGGATCACGTTGATCAGGTCCGGCTGCCGGGTGGGCGGGTCGCGGCGCACCAGCCGGCGCAGGATGCCGTGCTCGATCACGTCCCAGCCGTTGCTCCAATGCTTGGATTTGAAGCCCTCGCAATGGAGCGTGATGATCGTGACGCCCAGTTCCGCCTCCAATTGCTGGGCGGTGCCGTCGATGTCGTCGCCGATGATCCCGGTCGCGCAGGAACTGGCGACGAAGATCACCTTGGGGTGGTGACGGTCCCACGCCACGCGGATCGCCTGTTCCAGCTTGGGAGTCCCGCCGAACACCATGTCGCGTTCGATCAGGTTGGTGCAGATCGATTGCGGGTTCCTCACCTCCCATCCCCGCTGGGTGGCGAGATCGCGATAATAACGGCAGGTGAAGGACTGGCTGGCGGCGCAGCCGATCGGGGCATGCTGGATGACGACGGCATCCTGGATGATCGTGGCGTTGGTGACGGCGATGCATTCGGTGCACATCGACGCCTGGGTGAAGGGGCTGTCCAGCTCGCACAGACGCTTGCCGCCCTGGCCGCGTCCGGCGTTGCCGCAGCCGGAGGTGAAGGCGGAATCGCGGGCCAGTTCGCTGGCGCGTCCCTCCCATTGGGTGATCGTCCCCAGCCGCTGTTCGCGGGTTTCCGCTTCCGGATGCTTGAGATTGAGGGGCATGGCGTCTCTTTCCGGGGGGGCGAGGGTCTCAGGCGCGGTCGAGCGCCTGGGACAGGTCGGCGATGATGTCGTCGGCGTTCTCGATCCCGATCGACAGCCGCACATAGCCCGGCGTCACCCCGGAGGCCTGCTGTTCGCGTGGCGACAATTGGCCGTGGGTGGTGCTGGCGGGATGGATGGCCAGGCTGCGGGCATCGCCGATATTGGCGACGTGGTAGAGCAGTTTCAGGGCGTCGATGAAACGCTTGCCGGCCTCGATCCCGTCCTTCAGTTCGAGCCCGACCAGCCCGCCATACCCGCCCCGCAGATAGGTGTCGGCGCGGCGGCGGGTCTCGCCCGATTGCAGGCCGGGATAGATCACGGTGGACACCTTGGGATGGCTGGACAGGAAGCTGGCGACCCGGGCGGCGTTTTCGCTGTGGCGCTGGATGCGCAGCGGCAATGTCTCCAGCCCCTGGGCGAGCTGAAAGGCGTTTTGCGGCGCGATCGCCGGGCCGAGATCGCGCAACAGCCCGGCGCGGGCGGCCAGGAGGAAGGCGATCGGGCCGAAGGGCTGGGCCAGTTCGATCCAGCTTCTGTCGGCATAGGACGGATCGGGCCGGTTCAGCAGGGGCTGACGCGCGGCATGGTCGGCCCAGGGAAAGCGTCCGCTGTCGATGATCGCGCCGCCGATGGTGGTGCCATGGCCACCGATGTATTTGGTCGCCGAATAGACCACGATCGCCGCGCCATGGTCGATCGGCCGGGCCAGCACCGGCGCCAGGGTGTTGTCGATGATCAGCGGGATGCCGAATCCGCGCCCGATCTCGGCGACCTCGCCGATCGGGAATACCTCCAGCTTCGGGTTCGGCAGGGTTTCGCCGAAATACAGCCGGGTTCGGGCATCGGTGGCGCGGCGGAAATTCCCGGGGTCGGACGGATCGACGAAGCGGGCCTCGATGCCGAACTGGCGCAGCCGGTGGGCGAAGAAATTCCAGGTTCCGCCGTACAGGTCGGTGCCGCTGACGATGTTGTCGCCCGCCTCGACCAGGGTCAGCACGGCGATCGCCGTCGCCGCCTGCCCCGAGGCCAGCGCCAGCGCCGCCGCCCCGCCGTCCAGCGCGGCCAGCCGCTGTTCCAGCGCATCCTGGGTCGGGTTGGCCACCCGGGTATACATGAACCCGATCTCGGCCAGATTGGCCAGCCGTTCGGCCCGGGCGGTTCCCTGTAGATCGAACGAAACGCTCTGATAGATCGGAACCGTCGTCGCGCCGGTCGCCGGATCGGCGCGAAAGCCGCCGCCATGCAGCACCAGGGTGTCGATGTTCCGCGTTGCGATGGACATGCCCGATCTCCCGCCGCCTGTTCGCGCGGCGGGGAGGGCCCCCCGCGCTTCGACCCGGCAAAGGCTAAGGCTCCCCGCCGACATTGTCAACATAGCCTATATATTATATAGATTTATTCATCTCTCTCCGGGGATGCCCCGCCTTCTCCCCTCGGCGGTTCGTCGGATTAAATCCATATTCCTATAGACAATCGGAACTAAAATTGACGAACGTGGCGCGGTGAGTTCCTGCGTGGGAGAGAGCATGTCCGCGTTGCGCCGTCCGGCCGGGCTGATCGGCCGCGCCCTGCTGCTGCTGGCCGGGTTCCAGGTTCTGTTGCTGGGGCTCGCCACCCTGGGCAGCGGCCTGCCGCCCACCACTCTCCGGATCCATCCCTGGGCCGACAATGTCCGCATCGTGCTGACCCATACCCCCCGGCTCGGCCTCGCCGTTCCGGTGGCGTTGCGCGAACCGCTGCTGGAAATCCGCCATGTGCCGGTGGATTCGCCGGTGCCGGACTGGAGTCTGCATCTGGTTCCGGCCCACCTCGCCGCCGAGGCCGCCCTGGCCCTGCTGGCCGCCGACGCTTTCCGCCGGCGCCGTGCGCCGCTGCCGGCCGCCCTGATCGGCGGCGGGATCGCCGTCGCCGCGCTGGCCAGTTCAACCCTGGCCTGGACCGTCTGCTGTGCCAGCCCGAACTGGGCGGTGGCCCTGGCCCTGGCCGGGCTCGACCCGGCCATCGCCCTGGTTCTGGTGCCGTTCGGTCCGGTCGTGGCCGGCGCCGGCCTCGCCGCGATCGCGATCGGGCTCGGGGCCGATGCGGTTGCGCGGCGCCAAAAACACACCAAACCACCATTTCTATTGACTCAGTAGATTTATATGACGACATAATCCGGCTGGTCCGCCGGCCGGTCCCGCCTGGCCGTTTTCGCACGGGAGCCCCCCAACCATGACCTCCCCCTTCGTTCCGCTGTCCCGCCGCGCCGTCCTGTTCGGTGCCGCCGCCGCCGGTCTGGCGGCGGCCCCCCTCGGCGCCGCCGCCCTGGCCGCCCCGATTCCGCCTGCCGCGGCGGGGTTGAAGCCGCTGCGCTTCGCCTGGAATGCCAATGCCGCTTGCCTCGCCCCGGTGGCGCTGGCCAAAAGCAGCGGTCTGTTCGCCAAATACGGCCTGGATGTCGAGTTGGTGAATTATTCCGGCTCGACCGACCAATTGCTGGAAAGCCTGGCCACCGGCAAGGCCGACGCGGCGGTCGGCATGGCGCTGCGCTGGATCAAGCCGCTGGAGCAGGGATTCGACGTCAAGCTGATCGGCGGCACCCATGGCGGCTGCCTGCGGATGCTGGGAGTGCGCGGCACCGGCGTCACCGAGGACATCACCAGCCTGAAGGGCAAGACGGTCGGTACCCCCGACCTGGGCGGCCCGGACAAGAATTTCTTTTCGCTGCTGGCGCAAAAGCGTGGCCTCGACCCGGTGCGGGACATCGCCTGGCGGCAATATCCCGCCGACCTGCTGCCGGTGGCGGCGGAAAAGGGCGAGATCCAGGCCTTCAGCCATTCCGACCCGCTGACCTGGCTGTTTCTCAAGCGCCATGCCTTCCTGTTCGAGGTCTCGACCAATCTGACCGGCGAATATCTCAATCGGCTGTGCTGCCTGATCGGGGTGCGCGGTTCGCTGCTGCGGCAGGACCGGGCGGCGGCGGAATCGGTCTATCGCGCCCTGCTCGACGCCCAGACCCTGACCCATGCCGAGCCGCGCCTCACCGCCGAGGCGTTCCTGCCCTATTCGCCGAAGGCCAGCGTCGAGGATCTGATCGCGATG
>JBDLVO010000201.1:0-12875 GCA_039804805.1 Pseudomonadota bacterium | reverse complement strand
GCCGAGGAAACCGGCTGGGGCACCTCGCGGCTGGTGCGGCGCAGCCGCAACCTGTTCGGCCTGACCGGCGACGACGACGACGAGCCCGGCATGCGCCGCTTCGGCTCGCTGAAGGAAGGGGTCCAGGCCTATCTGCACACCCTCAACACCCACCCGGCCTATGCCGGGCTGCGCCGGGCCCGCCAGCATGCCCACGCCGTCGGCCGCCCGGTCGATGGTCATCAACTGGCGGATTCGCTGTCGGCCTATTCCGAGCGCGGCAAGGCCTATGTCGGCACCATCCGCTCGCTGATCCGCCGCAACGATCTGGTGGCGTTCGACCGCGCCCGGCTGGCCGCGTCGATGCCGCTGAGCCTCGCCGCCAACTGACCCCGGGCGGCGGGTACGGGGGCGCGCGGCCCCCGTCTTGCCTACAGGCCGAGCACGTCGCGCATCGAGTAGAGCCCGGGGGCGCGCCCCTCGGCCCACAGCGCCGCCCGCACCGCGCCCCGGGCGAACACCGCCCGGCTCGACGCCTTGTGGGTCAGCTCGACCCGCTCGCCCTCGGCGGCGAAGACCACGCTGTGGTCGCCGACCACGTCGCCGCCGCGCAGGGTGGCAAAGCCGATCTCGCCGGCCGGGCGGGGGCCGGTATGGCCGTCGCGGCTCTTGCGCCAGACCTGATCGAGCGCGACGCGGCGGCCGGCGGCGGCGGCGCGGCCGAGGCCGAGCGCGGTGCCGCTCGGGGCATCGACCTTGTGGCGGTGATGCATCTCGACGATCTCGATGTCGTAATCCGGCCCGAGGATCGCGGCGGCGCGCTCGGTCAGCGCGGTCAGCAGGGTGACGCCGACGCTGAAATTGGGGGCGTGGACGATCACGGTGCGCCGCGCCGCCGCCGCCAGCGCCGCCTCGTCGTCGGACGACAGGCCGGTGGTGCCGACCACCAGCACCTTGCCCTGCTCGGCCGCCAGCGCGGCATGAGCCACCGTCGCCGCCGGGGTGGTGAAATCGATCACCGCGTCGGACACGTCGAACAGCCCGGACACACAACCGGTGACGAACTGGCCGAGGGGGGCGCGACCGATCAGGCTGCCGAGATCCTGGCCCAGCGCGGGAGACTCCGCCCGCTCGCTGCCGCCGGCCAGACTGGCGCCCTCGCCGTCGAGCACCGCCTCCACCAGCATGCGTCCCATCCGCCCGGCACAGCCGCAAATCCCGATCTTCATCGCGCCCTCGTCGCAAACCTGAACATTCGGCAGGTGTAGACCGGATCGGCCCAAAATCAAAGGGGGTCCGGGGCCTCGCCCCGGGCGGGGTGCGGGGCGGCCGCCCCGCCGAGGGCGCGCACCCGGCGGGCGAGCTCGTGCCAGGGCGCCAGATCGAAATAGCGCCGCGCCCGCCCCGAGGTCGAGGGCACCACCCACAGCGGAATCCCATCCAGGGTTTCGCCCTGCACCCCATACCCAATCCTCGCGCCGCCCAAATAACGCCCCGCCGCGAATTTGCTGTCGAACGCGATCAGGGCGGGCCGGTGACGCCGCATCTTGGCGACGAAGCCGGCGCGGTCGAACCCGCCCGGGGTCAGCTCGGCATCCGCCCCCCACTCGGTCTTGTTGAGATCGGTCAGCCCGATCCCATGCGCGAGCAGTTCGGGATATTGCCCCGGCTCCAGCCGGCGCGGCGTCAGCCCGACCGCGTGCAGGGTGGCCCAGAAGAGGTTGCCGGGATGAGCGTAATAGGCCGCCGCCTCCTTCGAGGCGCGGCTGGGCGCGCTGCCGCACAGCACCAAGGCGAGGCCGGGCCGCAACAGATCGGGCAGGATCATCGCCGCCGCCCCACCCTGTTGTTCGGCGAAGCGATCCGTGCTACCCGAAGACGTGGCCGCGCTGGCGCGGCGCGAACCGAGGAGAAACCGATGACCGAGACCCCGCAGGGCGATGCCGCCCCCGCGCTGAAAATCCATGGCCAGTATATCAAGGATCTGTCTTTCGAGGTTCCGGGCGCCCCGCAGGTCTTCTTCGACGGCGACGGACAGGCGCCCGACATTTCGCTCCAGGTCGACGTCAACGCCACCCCGGTCGGCGAAGGCGCCTTCGAGGTGGTGCTGCGGCTGCGCACCGAGGCGCGGGCGGCGGAAAAGACCCTGTTCATCGCCGAACTCGATTATGCCGGCCTGTTTTCGCTTCAGGTGCCGGAAGAGCATCTCGGCCCCTGCCTGCTGATCGAATGCCCGCGCCTGCTGTTTCCCTATGCCCGGGCGATCATCGCCAGCCTGACCCGGGATTCCGGCTTCCCGCCGCTGGCGTTGCAGCCGCTCGACTTCGTCGCCCTCTACCGCGCCCGCCTCGAACAGCAGGCCGCCGGCAACGCCTGAGCCTCACCCCTCCTCCTCCGCCTGCCGGCGCCAGACCGGCGCCACCTTGAGACGGTCGAGGAAGGCGGCATGCGCCTCCGCCTCGGCCGCGCTCGGGGCGTGCGGCCGGGGCGGGCGGGCCACCCGCTCCACCGGCGCCGCCCGTCCGGCGGCGGCGGCGGCACGCCCCCCCAGTTCGAGCCCGGGCTGACGCCCGCCGATCAATTGCAGATAGACCTCGGCCAGCAATTCGGCGTCGAGCAGCGCACCGTGCTGGGTGCGGGCGCTGTTGTCGATGCCGAAGCGGCGGCACAGCGCGTCGAGATTGGCCTGGGCGCCGGGAAAGCGCTTGCGCGCCATCGCCACCGTGTCGATCGACCGGCTCATCGGCAGGGTCGGCCGCCCCAGCCGGGCCAGTTCGGCGTTGAGGAAGCGCATGTCGAATTCGGCGTTGTGGATCACCAGCGGCGCGTCGCCGATGAAGTCGAGGAACGCATCCGCCACCGCCGCGAACACCGGCTTGTCGGCGAGGAAGGCCGAGGACAGGCCGTGCACCTTGAACGCCTCTTCCGGCATGTCGCGTTCGGGATTGATGTAGCGGTGGAACACCTCGCCGCTCGGCAGGTGGTTGAACAGCGCGACGCAGCCGATTTCGACCAGCCGGTCGCCGGTCAGCGGGTCGAAGCCGGTGGTTTCGGTATCGAGCACGATCTCGCGCATCGCCTGGATCCTTCCCTCAGTCGCGACGGCGCCAGCCGTCAACCTTCCCGACGGCGCCGGCCGTCAACCTTCCCGACGGCGCCGGCCGTCAACCTTCCTCGGTGCCGAAGAATTCGATCTGCCACATCAGCTCGGCGGTGGACAGCGGATAGCCGCCATCCGACCGCGCCGCCAGCACCCGCGCCGGCGGCAGGTGCAGCAGCCGGGTCTGCAACAGGGTGGCGAGACCGGCCGGCAGGCCGGCGCGCCAGGTCACCGCGATGATCCCCTTGGCGCTCCGGGTGGCGACCACCTGGGCCACGGTGCCGAGCGGCAGCCGGCCGAGCAGGGTCAGCGCCGCCTCGACCAGGGCGGCGTCGCCGGCCAGCAGCGCCGCCTCGATCGTCGCCGCCGTCAGCTTGCCGTCGGCCTGAAGCAGGCGGGCGCGGGCCAGCGCCGCCTCGGCGGCGGAATAAGGCGGCGCCGCCGCGCCCCCCTCGGCCGGGGCGCTTTCCGCCAGCCGGCGTTCGACCTCGACCGCCACCGCCGCGGCGGCCTGGGGGTCGAGATCGTCGCGTTCGGCCAGCGCCCGCAGCAGATCGGCGGCGACGAAGCGGGCCAGACGCTGGGTCGCCCGCGACGACAGGCGCGGCCGTTCGACCAGCGGGCGGTGCCAGGCCTCGATGTCGGCGGCGCGGGTGGTCAGCCGGTCGAGAGTCTCCTCGCGGATCTGGGCCAACGGATTGCCAAGCAGCACGGTGATGGCGGCGATGTCGTTGCTGGCGGCGATGGCGTCGCACACCGGCCCATTGAGCCCGGCGCGGTGCGAGATCGCCGCCAGCGCCCCGGGAACCGGGCTGGCGCCGATCACCTGGAGCAGATCCTCGTCGGTCAGCGCCGGCGAGAAGCGCAGCACCGGCCCCGACACCGCCAGCTCGGCGTCGCGGGCGAGCCGGCGCATCACCTCGGGCGGGGCGTCGGCAACGTCCTTCAGCGCCTCGGCCAGGATCAGTCGCACCCGCGCCACCTGATCGCGGGCGACGAGTTCCAGCGCCTCGGAGGTGGCCTGATACCAGCGGGCGCGGTCCTCGGCGCTGAGGCCGACGCCGAGGCGGGCGATCTTGGCGGCGAGGTCGCCGCGCACCAGGGCGCTGTCGTCGGCGGCCAGCCGCAGATTGACCTGGACCGGCGCGGCGGGATTGAGGGCGACGGCGCGGCGCACCGCCGGATCGCGGTCCCCGGCGAGCTGGATCAGCAGGTCCGGCCGCAGATCGGCGCGGCGGGCGAGATCGGCGCGGCGACGGGGATCGGGATGGTTGGCCAGCGCGCGGGCGCGGTCGTCGGAGAGGGGGCGGGGACGCCAGCCGAGCAGGCGTTTCAGCAAGCCGACCATGAGGCGTCGCCCCCTTCGGCGCGGCTGTTGCGCCCGGCCGGCGGCGCCAGCCGCCATGCCCCCTTGCCGTCGCGCTTGACCTCGTACATCGCCTTGTCGGCCCGGGCGATCAGGGCCTCGATCGTCTCGGTCTCGCCGCCGGAATGAACCGCGACCCCGAGCGAGAACAGCAGCGGCTTGTCCGGGCTGCCCGAGAAGCAGGCCAGCCCGCGCCCGGCTTCCAGCAGATCCTCGCAGCGCCGCACCGCGGTCTTCTCCTCGGCGCAATCGAGCCAGATGGCGAATTCGTCGCCGCCGAGCCGGGCGATCAGGTCGGTCGGCCGGGTGTGCTGGAGCATCAGATCGCGCACCGCCAGCAGGGCGCGGTCGCCGGTCTGGTGGCCGTGGACGTCGTTGACAGCCTTGAAATTGTCGAGATCGACATAGATCAGCGCCGCCGGCCGCCCCTCGCGCAGCAGGCGGTGGAAACGGCGGGCGATCTCCTCGAAGAAGGCGCGGCGGTTGTAGAGCCCGGTCAGCCCATCGGTGCGCGACAACCGCAGCACCCGTTCGTGATTGGCGATCTGCTCGGCGGCGAGGCCGACCTGGTTGGCGACGTCGTCGATCAGCAGGCGGTCGTCGTCGCCCCAGGCCGGGCGCTCGGCGGTACGCCACAGCAGCACCGCGCCATTGACCGAATGGCGGTAGCGGCACACCGTCGCCAGCACCCGCCAGCCGGGCTGCTCTCCCTCGAAATGATCGGAATCCGCCAGGGTGTCGAGTACCGGCAGCGGCTCGCCCGCCGCGCCGAACGACGCCGCCGGCGCGAACCCCCCCTCCTCGCCGCCGAGACGGTGGATCTGGCAGCCGGTGGCGCCGAGCGCCCGCGCCGTCGCCTCGGCCGCCGCCTGGAGCATCCCCGCCGGCTCGACCTCGTCGCGGATGGTGCGGACGATGTAGCTGAGCAGCCGCTCGCGGGCATTGGCGCGCGACAGCGCCGCGTCGCGCAGCCGTTCCTGGGTGACGTCGCGGCAGACCCCCCGCGCCCCGCGCCATTCGCCCTGATCGCCGCGCAACGGGGTGGCCGAGGTCAGCACGCAGACCTGGCCGCCATCGTTCTGGCGCATCCACACCTCGATGTCCTCGACCGGGCCGCTGGCCTCGAACGGGTTGATGATGAAGCTGGTGTCGCCGGGCACGATGAAATCGGCCGGGCGGCGGCCGATCAGTTCGTCGGCGGCATGGCCGAGCGCGCCTTTCGGGCTGACGAAGACGAAGCGGCCGTCGGGGCCGATCTCCCAGGCGAAATCGCTCGAAATCTCGACCAGATCCTTGTAGCGCTGGCGGGATTCGACCAGGGCGGCGCGCAGGTTGCGTTCGAGCGTGACGTCGCGTCCGATCAGCAGCGCCCGCCCGTCCGCCGCCGGCACCACCACCAGATCGAGCACCTGGGTGCCGCCATCGGGCAACGGCAGGCATTCGAGCGAGGTCGCCCCCGGCATCTCGCGCAGATCCTCGAGGCAGGCGATCCGGCCCTGCACCAGCGCGGCGGCGAGGGCGTCGCTGCGCCGGTTGCCGGCGAGCATCCGCCCGGCGGGGTCGAGCACCACCACCGGTCCGGGAAAGGAATCGAGGCCGTCAAACCCGAGCGAGAGGTTCGGCAGCGGATCGGCCGGGGCATCGCCGTCGGCGCGATCCTCGCGCCCCGCCCATTCGTCAACCAATCCAGAACGCTCGCTTTTCATGTGTCATCCATAGCATAGCCGGCTTCGGGAAACGACTCCCGATGCCCCGGCCCGCCGCCGCCGCCGCCTTGACCGGGCCGGGCGGTTAGGCGTCGCCTCCGCAGCCGCTTTGCGGTAAACATCCTGCATGCACATCCTCTTCCTGAGCGAGAATTACCCGCCGGAAACCAACGCAGCCGCCACCCGGGTGTCGGAACGGGCCGCCTATTGGATCGCCGCCGGCCATCAGGTCACCGTGCTGACCTCGGCGCCCAATTTCCCCGGCGGCAAGCTGTTTCCGGGCTGGCGCAACCGCTGGCGGCAGGTCGAGACCCGCGACGGCGTCCGGGTGGTGCGGGTCAAGACCTATATCGCCGCCAATGAAGGTGTGGTGCGCCGGATCCTGGATTTCCAGTCCTTCATGGTCGGGGCGGTGCTCGCCGGCCTGTTCGAGCGCCGCCCCGACGTGGTGGTGGCGACCAGTCCGCAATTCTTCGCCGCGGTCGGCGGCTGGGGGCTGGCGACGCTGCGGCGGGTGCCGTTCGTGTTCGAACTGGGCGATCTGTGGCCGCGTTCGATCAGCGCGGTGGGGGCGATGCGCGACGGCGCGGCGCTGCGGGCGCTGGAGCGGCTCGAACTGTTCCTCTATCGCCGCGCCGCCGCGGTGGTGGCGTTGACCCACGCCTTCAAGGCCGACCTGATCGGCCGTGGCATTCCGGCCGCCAAGATCGCGGTGGTGATCAACGGCGTCGATCTGCCCCGCTACGCCCCCCGGCCGCGCGAGGTCGGACTGGCGGCGGAGTGGGGCCTGGGCGAGGAGGATTTCGTCGTCGGCTATGTCGGCACCCACGGCATGGCCCACGACCTCGGCAACGTGCTCGACGCCGCCGAGCGCCTGCGCGACCGGCCGGAGCTGCGCTTCCTGCTGGTCGGGGCCGGGGCGGAGCGGCGGATGCTGGTCGAGGCCGCCGCCGCGCGCGGGCTCGACCGGGTGGTGTTCGGCCCGCCCCAGCCCAAGGAGCGGATGCCGGCGGTGTGGTCGCTGTGCGACGTCGCCCTGGTCCATCTCAAGGATTCGCCCGCCTTCGCCGAGGTGATCCCATCCAAGATGTTCGAGGCGATGGGGATGGGCCTGCCGCTGCTGCTGGTGGCCCCGGAGGGCGAGGCCTCGCGCCTGCTCGCCGCCGATGGGGCCGGGCGCTGGGTGCCGGCGGGCGATCCCGCCGCCCTGGCGGCGGCGGTGCGGGCACTGGCCGATGACGGCGACGCCCGGCGTGACCTGGCCGAAGCCAGCCGTGCCGCCGCGCCGCGCCATACCCGCCAGCGTCAGGCCGAATTGTTCCTGGCCGTGCTGGAGCGGGTCGTCGCCGGCGACGGGCCGGCGCGGGCCGGCGAAATCGAGGGGTAAGGGCCGTTACGCGGGCTCTGCCCGCCCCCGCCAGGACCCTGGGGGTCCTGGACCTCCCCTGGGAAAAGCCACGTCCCCCCCTGACAGCAAAGCGGTCGCTCGGCTATAAGGGGAGGCCGTCGTTTTGGCATGGGGGGAGAGGGGATGAAGAATTTTTCGGATCTGTCCGAGCAGGAACTGCTCGCCTTGGCGATCACGCTCGAGGAAGAGGACAACCGGATCTATACCGCCTACGCCTACCGCCTGCGGGACGATTATCCCGACACCGCGCGGATGCTGACGGCGATGGCCGACGAGGAAAGCGAGCACCGCCACCATCTGCTCGATCTCTATCGCGGCAAGTTCGGCGATTTCATCCCGCTGATCCGGCGCCAGGACGTCAAGGGGTTCGTCGAGCGCCGGCCGGTGTGGCTGGCCCCCAGCCTCGGCATCGACAAGGTGCGGGAACAGGTCGGGGTGATGGAGGCGGAAACCCGCCGCTTCTATCTGCGCGCCGCCCAGCAATCGCGCGACGCGGCGATCCGTCAGTTGCTGGGCGACCTCGCCGCCGAGGAAAGCCGCCACGAAACCCGCGCCGGCGAACTGGAGGCGACCCTGGTGCCGGCCGGAATCCGCGCCCAGGAGCATGAGGCCCAGCGCCGGCTGTTCGTGTTGCAGATCGTCCAGCCGGGACTGGCCGGGCTGATGGACGGCTCGGTCTCGACCCTGGCGCCGCTGTTCGCGGCGGCGTTCGCCACGCTCAGCAGTTGGGAAACGTTGCTGGTCGGCCTCGCCGCCGCGATCGGCGCCGGCATCTCGATGGGCTTCGCCGAGGCGCTGTCCGACAACGGCTCGCTGACCGGGCGCGGCAGCCCGCTGCTGCGCGGCCTGATCTGCGGGGCGATGACCACCCTGGGCGGGCTCGGCCATGCCCTGCCCTACCTGCTCCCCGATTTCCATACCGCGACGGCGCTGGCGGTGGCGGTGGTGCTGGTCGAACTCGGCCTGATCGCCTGGATCCGCAAGCGCTACATGGAGACGCCGCTGGTCTCGGCGGTGCTCCAGGTGGTGCTGGGCGGCGTCCTGGTGTTCCTCACCGGCATCCTGATCGGCAGCGCCTGACCGCCCCACGCCGGCCCGGGACCGCAATCCAAAACAGCGGCGGTCTTGACGCCCGGGACCGGCCGGGTCTAAGACTCGTTCCCGTGGTGATTTGTCCGACCGGATTGCGGCCACGTTAAACAACCCGCTAAAGAGGTCTCGCTCCGGGTCCGCCCGGAGTCCTGATGCCTCCGTCGCGGCCGTTTTGCCGGTCACCCGCAAAACTGGCGTGTCCCCGCCAAGGAGGCCTTGTTCATGACCCGTCCCTCGTCCCCCGATTCCGCCGCCGATCCCCGCGCCTGGGCGCCGCGCACCCGCGCCATCCGCGCCGGCCTGTCGCGCACCGGCTTCCACGAAACCGCCGAAGCGCTGTTCATGACCTCGGGCTATGTCTATGACAGCGCCCAGGAGGCCGAGGAAAGCTTCGACGGCACCCGCGAGCGGATGGTCTATTCCCGCTTCCGCAATCCGACCGTGGCGGCGTTCGAGGACCGGCTGGCGGCGATCGAGGGGGCCGAGGCCTGCCGCGCCACCGCCTCGGGCATGGCGGCGGTGCATGGCGCCCTGCTGTGCCAGTTGAAGGCCGGCGACCGGCTGGTGGCGTCGCGCTCGCTGTTCGGCTCCAGCCAGTGGATCATCGACGAATTGCTGCCCCGCTTCGGGGTCGAGCGCGAGTTCGTCGATGGCGGCGATCCGGCCGCCTGGGAGGCGGCGCTGTCCCGCCCCGCCGCCTGCGTGCTGATCGAGACCCCGGCCAACCCGACGCTCGACGTCCTCGACGTCGCCGCCCTGGCCGAGTTGACCCACCGCGCCGGCGGCCGGCTGGTGGTCGACAACGTGTTCGCTACCCCGGTGCTGCAAAGCCCGCTGGCGCTGGGCGCCGACGTGGTGGTCTATTCCGCCACCAAGCACATCGACGGCCAGGGCCGCTGCCTGGGCGGCGCGGTGCTGGCCGATGCCGCCTTCTGCAACGACGTGCTCGGACCCTATCTGCGCCACACCGGCCCCTGCCTGTCGCCGTTCAACGCCTGGCTGCTGCTGAAGGGGCTGGAGACGCTCGACCTGCGGGTCGAGCGCCAGAGCGCCACCGCGCTGACCCTGGCCAAGCTGATCGAGGCCCATCCCGCCACCGCCCGCGCCCTCTATCCCGGCCTCGACTCCCATCCCCAGCATGCCCTGGCGATGCGGCAGATGCGGGCCGGCGGCACGATGATCGCGCTGGAACTGAAGGGCGGCAAGGCGGCGGCCTACCGCCTGCTCGACGCGCTGCGGCTGATCGACATCTCGAACAACCTGGGCGACGCCAAGAGCCTGATCACCCATCCCTGGACCACCACCCACCAGCGCCTGTCGGCCGCCGACAAGCTGGCGATGGGGATCGGCGAGGGGATGCTGCGGCTGTCGGTCGGGCTGGAGGACGAGCGCGACCTCGCCGCCGACCTCGCCACCGCGCTCGACGCCGCCCGCTGACCCCGGGCCGACCCCGGCCCCCTTGTTTTTGAAAACAAAGGGGGTCCGGGGCCTCGCCCCGGTTGGGTTCGGGCGAAAGCCCGAAAAGTTCGGCCGGGACCGGGGCCGGGTGCTAGACTGGAACGGTTCGCGCCGCCCGGTTCGAGGAGCCCCCCGCGATGTACACCACCACCACCCGCGACATCCAGGTGACGGTTTCGCCGTTCTTTCTCGAGGACCATTCGATCCCGGAGGAGAGCCGCTTCGTCTGGGCCTATCGGGTCCATATCGAGAATCACGGCGCCGACGCGGTGCGGCTGCTGGCCCGCCACTGGATCCTGACCGATTCCGCCGGCCGGGTGCAGGAGGTGCGCGGGGCCGGCGTGGTGGGGGAACAGCCGCTGCTGCGCCCGGGCGAGAGTTTCGATTATACCAGCGGCGCCCCGCTGGCCGCGCCGTCCGGGCTGATGCGCGGCAGCTACCAGATGGAAAGCGAGGATGGCGAGCGGTTCGAGATCGAGATCCCCGCCTTCTCGCTCGACAGCCCCTACGAGCGCCCGCAGCTCAACTGACCCGCCGAGGAGTTCCCCCCGTGACCGACGATTCCGCCCCCCCCGCCCCGCCCGGCCGCGCCGGAGGCCCGCACGACCGGCCGTCCCGCGCCGAGGCCGAGGCGGCGGTGCGCACCCTGATCCGCTGGGCCGGCGACGATCCCGGGCGCGAGGGGCTGGTCGGCACCCCCGACCGGGTGGTGCGGGCCTACGAGGAATTCTTCGCCGGCTACGACCAGGATCCGGCCGAGATCCTGCAACGCACCTTCGAGGAGACCGACGGTTACGACGAGATGGTGCTGCTGCGCGACATCCGGCTCGAATCCCATTGCGAGCACCACATGGTGCCGATCCTCGGCAAGGTCCATGTCGCCTACCTGCCCGACCGCCGGGTGGTGGGGATCTCCAAGCTGGCCCGGGTGGTCGAGATCTTCGCCAAGCGGCTCCAGATCCAGGAGACGCTGACCGCCCAGATCGCCAACGCGATCGAGACGGTGCTCCAGCCCAAGGGCGTGGCGGTGGTGATCGAGGCCGCCCACCAATGCATGACCACCCGGGGCATCCGCAAACCCGGCGTCACCATGGTCACCAGCCGGATGCTCGGCGCCTTCCGCACCAACCCGGCCACCCGGCGCGAGTTCATGGCGCTGATCCACAATCAGCATGCCGGCGGGTTGGCCAACATCTGAGGCCACGGCCGGGCCGGGCGGCCGGCCCGACCGCGATCGGCTGTTGCGGCGGGGGGGCGGATCCGGGGTAATATCCGCCGCGTCGCTTGAAACAGGGAGATCCCCGGTGAAGACGCTGACCCGCCTGCTCGCCGTCGCCTGCCTCGTCCTGCTCGCCGCCGCGCCGGCCACCCGCGCCGCCGAGCCGTCCTTTCCGATCGATCAGGTGCTCGGCCGCGCCGACGCCCCGGTGACGATCATCGAATACGCCTCGCCCACCTGCAGCCATTGCGCCCATTTCCACAAGACGGTGCTGCCGCAATTGAAGGCGGAATGGCTCGACACCGGCCGGGCCAAGCTGATCTACCGCGATTATCCCACCGGGCCGCATGCGCTGTCGGTCGGGGCGGCGATGATCCCGCATTGCGCCGGACCGGAACGCTATTTCGGCCTGCTCGGCCTGATCATGGACCAGCAGGAACGCTGGATGGGCTCGGACAACCCGCTGGCCGAACTGAAGAAGCTGGCCAAGCTGGCCGGGATGGGCGAGGACAAGGTCGATGCCTGCCTGCGCCGCCAGGATCTGGCCGGGGCGATCGACGCCCGCGCCCGCGACGCCTATGACCGGCTCGGCATCGACGGCACCCCGGCCTTCCTGATCGGCGGCAAGGTGCTGCCGGGCGCCCGCCCGTTCGAGGAACTCGACGCCGCGCTGAAGGCGGCGGCGAAATAGGGCGCGGGGGGCGCGGCCGCCGGTGCTTCACTTCACGCGGCTGCGCCTTGCCGGCTTCAAATCCTTCGTCGAGCCGGCCGAACTCAGGATCGAGCCCGGCCTGACCGGGGTGGTCGGGCCCAACGGCTGCGGCAAGTCCAATCTGATCGAGGCGCTGCGCTGGGTGATGGGGGAAACCTCGGCCCGGCAGATGCGCGGCGGCGAGATGGACGACGTCATCTTCGGCGGCAGCGCCGGCCGCCCGGCCCGCTCGATCGCCGAGGTGACGGTCGGGCTCGACAATCGCGGCCGCGCCGCGCCGCCCCATTACGATTACGACGAACTGGAAGTGGTGCGGCGGATCGAACGCGGCGCCGGCTCGTCCTATCGCCTCAACGGCCGCGAGGTGCGCGCCCGCGACGTCCAGTTGCTGTTCGCCGACGCCGCCACCGGCGCCCGCTCCTCCGGTCTGGTCAGCCAGGGCCGGGTCGGCGCCCTGATCGGCGCCCGCCCGGCCGACCGCCGCCTGCTGCTGGAGGAAGCCGCCGGCATCGCCGGGCTACGCTCGCGCCGGGCCGAGGCGGAAAGCCGGCTGAAGGCGGCCGAGGCCAATCTCGAACGGCTCGACGACGTGCTCGCCACCCTGGCCGAGCAGTTGCGGCTGTTGCAGCGGCAGGCCCGGCAGGCGGCGCGCTACCGCGAACTGTCGGAGCGGATCCGCGCGCTGGAGGCCCGCCTGCTCGATCTGGCCTGGAAGACCGCGCTGGCCGAGATCGAGGCGGCCCGCGCCGCCCTGCGCCAGGGCGACCGGACGGTCGAGGCGGCCACGCTCCAGGCCGCCGCCGCCAGCGCCGCCGCCGCCGCCGCCGCCGCCGAT
>JBDLVO010000200.1:0-3104 GCA_039804805.1 Pseudomonadota bacterium | reverse complement strand
CAACCGGGTTGGGATATCCTACCCCAGGGCGGTTTGCTATGGTGGCCCCGATTAGACAGGAAAGAGGTTGAAAAAACGTCGATGCGACGGAACCGCAATGCCAAGATCATCGCCACCCTCGGCCCGGCCAGTTCCTCGGACGAACAGATCGAAAGCCTGTTCGTCGCCGGGGCGGACGTGTTCCGGCTGAATTTCAGCCATGGCAGCCACGCCGACCACGCCGCCCGGATCGAGGCGATCCGCGCCCTCGAGGCCAAGCTGCAACGGCCGATCGCCATCCTGGCCGACCTCCAGGGACCAAAGCTGCGGGTCGGCGATTTCGTCGGCGGCCGGGTGCGGATCGAACGCGGCGCCGAATTCCGCCTCGACATGGCCCCGGAGGACGGCACCGAGCGCCGCGCCCCCCTGCCCCACCCCGAGGTGTTCCAGGCGCTGCGCCCCGACAGCGAGCTGCTGCTCGACGACGGCCGCATCCGGCTGCGGGTGATCCAGTGCGGCGGCGATTTCGCCGAGACCCGGGTCGAGGTCGGCGGCGAATTGTCCAACCACAAGGGGGTCAACGTCCCCAACGTGATGCTGCCGCTGTCGCCGCTGACCCCCAAGGACCGCGCCGACCTCGAATTCGCGGTGGCCCACGGCGCCGACTGGATCGCGCTGAGCTTCGTCCAGCGCCCCGGCGACGTGATCGAGGCCCGCCGCCTGATCTCGGCCCATGTCGGCTCGCGGGTGCGGATCCTGTCCAAGCTGGAAAAGCCCTCGGCGATCGATCATCTCGAGGAGATCATCGAATTGTCCGACGCGGTGATGGTGGCGCGCGGCGATCTCGGGGTCGAATGCCCGCCCGAGACGGTGCCGATCCTGCAAAAGCGCATCCTGCACGCCTGCCGCCGCACCGGCCGCCCGGTGGTGGTGGCGACCCAGATGCTCGATTCGATGATCCACGCCCCCGCCCCGACCCGGGCCGAGGCCTCCGACGTCGCCACCGCGATCTATGACGGCGCCGACGCGGTGATGCTGTCGGCCGAAACCGCCGCCGGCGATTTCCCGACCGAGGCGGTGACGATGATGAACCGGATCATCACCCAGGTCGAACAGGATCCCCATTACGCGGTGATCGCCACCGCCTCGCGCCTCGACCCCGATCCGACCACCCGCGACGCCATCAGCGCCGCCGCCCGTCAGGTCGCCCACACCATCAAC
Source organism: Pseudomonadota bacterium (assembly GCA_039804805.1). GTDB lineage: Bacteria > Pseudomonadota > Alphaproteobacteria > Rhodospirillales > Magnetospirillaceae > Phaeospirillum. The sequence continues at coordinate 1,904 of JBDLVO010000200.1, read as the reverse complement.
GCCGCCGCGATCGTCGCCTTCACCTCGTCGGGCTCGACCACCCTGCGGGTGGCGCGCGAACGGCCCGACCAGCCGATCCTGTCGGTCACCGCCGACATCGAGGTGGCGCGTCAGCTCGCCTTGGTGTGGGGGGCCCATTCGATCATGGCCAAGGATGTGCGCAGCTTCAGCGAAATGGTGCAGAAGGCGGTCGCCGTCGCCCAGAGCGAGGGCTTCGCCAGTCCGGGCGACCGGGTGGTGATCGCCGCCGGCGTGCCGTTCGGCCTGTCCGGCACCACCAACATGCTGCGGGTGGCGGAGATCGATCCGCCGGCGCCGCTGACCTGACGCCAGGCGGCGCGGGTAAAAGGGAAAAAAAGCGGGCTCCGCCCGCACCCGCCAAGGGCCGCAAGGCCCTTGGATCCCGGTCCTGGTCCGTACCGCCCCACCGGAGCGGCGGCGGAACGTCAGGCGATCGTCCAGACCGGAACCATCACCCACACCGGCACCCAGGTCGGCACCGGCGGCGTCGGCGCGGCGGCGGCGGGCGCCGGGGCGCGCCGGCGGCGGACCTCGTTCAGGTCGATGATGGTGGCGGTGGCGGGCATGGCGACGATCCTTCTCCTGAAGCCGGGCGACGCGGTGAGACTCAGGCTAGGGCCGCCCCCGCCACCCTGTCAATCCATAAAGATAGTAGACTTGTATTGATTTTGGCGCGGACGAGGTGCCGCCGCAACGGAGGGAAGCGCCCCCCAACGGCACGGGCCGATTGTCCCCCACCGCCACCGGGCGCAGGATTCATGCCGTCGGGACTTCCGGATGGATGCCCCCCGTCGAGGAGAGCCGAAATGATGACCGCGATGCCGATGCCGACGATGACCGGAACCATGCCGATGATGAATGGCATGACCACGATGGCGGGAATGGGCGGCATGATGCCGATGATGAACGGCATGACCATGATGCCGGGCATGGGCGGCATGATGCCGATGATGAACGGCATGACCATGATGCCGGGCATGGGCGGCACGATGCCGATGATGAACGGCATGACCATGATGCCGATGATGATGCCGACCCCGTGCTGCGCCATGACCTGCGAGATGACCGCCGACGGGATGACCTGCAAGTTCACCCCCGCCGCCGGCATGACGATGGAGGCGATGAAGGCCATCTGCGACCGCATGACCGCGATGATGGCGATGGGCATGCCGATGATGGTCACCTGCAATGGCATGCCGATGATGATGGCGATGACCGCCTGATGCCACCGCCCCGGCGGACCGGGCGGCCTTGGCGCCGCCCCGGCCCCGTCCGGTCCGTGTTTCCGTCTGGGTTCCCCTGCCGGCCGGTCAGGCGGCGAAGCGCTTGACGTAGCGGCCGGCGATGTCGGCGGCGTTGACCACCACCAGCACGTCGGTGGTGTTGAACTGGTGGTCGATCACCGCCCCGGCGCCGATGGTGCCGCCGAGACGCAGATACCCCTTCAGCAGTGGCGGCAGCGAGGCCAGCACCCGCCGGGCGTCCCACGGCGCGGCGAGGCCGGCAAAATCGACGCTGTCGCGACCGGCCAGGGCGCGGGCGCGCAGCTCGGGCGGGGCCAGATGGTTGTCGCGCAGATAGGTCAGTTGCGGCGCCAGAATCGCCGGATCGGTGCCGTGCAGACTGCCGCAGCCGAACAGCAGGCGGATGTCGTGCTCGACCATGTAGGCGGCCAGCCCCTGCCACAGCATCTGTAGGGTGCCGCGATGGCGCCAGCGGGCATCGACGCAGGAGCGACCCAGCTCCAGCACCTCGCCCGGAACGGCCAGCAGCGGGCCGAGATCGAACTCGTCCTCGGAATAGAACCGGCCGACCCGGGCGGCGGCGGCGCGGCGGATCAGGCGGTAGGTGCCGACCACCTCGCCCTCGGCCAGCACCAGCAG
>JBDLVO010000199.1:0-2597 GCA_039804805.1 Pseudomonadota bacterium | reverse complement strand
CCTCGTCCACCGCCGGATCGGTGCCGCGCCGGTAGGCGCCGAGCCGGATCAGTTCGGCCATGTCCTCGTAGGTGGCCAGCAGCGAGCGGGCGCGACGGACCAGCGCGTTCTCCTCGTCGTTGTTGCAACTCGGCATGGTGCGCGACACGCTGCGCAGGATGTTGACGGCGGGGTAGCGGCCCCGGTCGGCGATGGCGCGGTCGAGCACGATATGGCCGTCGAGGATGCCGCGCACCGCGTCGGCGATCGGCTCGTTGTGGTCGTCGGCATCGACCAGCACGGTGAACAGGCCGGTGATCGAGCCCTTGCCCGCGCCCGGCCCGGCGCGTTCGAGCAGGCGGGGCAATTCGGCGAACACGGTGGGGGTGTAGCCCTTCGAGGCCGGCGGCTCGCCCGCCGACAGCGAGATCTCGCGCTGGGCCATCGCGAAGCGGGTGACCGAATCCATCATGCACAGCACGTCGAGCCCCTGGTCGCGGAAGAATTCCGCCGCCGCCAGGGTGACGTAGGCGGCCTGACGCCGCATCAGCGGGCTTTCGTCCGAGGTCGAGACCACCACCACCGAGCGCTTCAGCCCCTCCTCGCCCAGATCGTCCTCAATGAATTCGCGCGCCTCGCGGCCGCGTTCGCCGATCAGCCCGATCACCGAGACGTCGGCCGAGGTGTTGCGGGCCATCATCGACAGCAGCGAGGATTTGCCGACGCCCGAGCCGGCGAAGATCCCCATCCGCTGGCCCCGGCAGCAGGTGAGGAAGGCGTTGACCGCCCGCACCCCCAGATCGATCTTGCCGGCGACGCGCGAGCGGGCGTGGGCGGGGGGCGGCGCCGCCCGGATCGGCCGGCCGGCATCGCCGCTCGGCAGCGGCCCCAGCCCGTCGACCGGTTGGCCGAAGCCGTTGATCACCCGTCCGAGCCAGCCGGGATCGGGATAGACCACCGGGTCGGCCTCCTGCACCTCGGTGCGGCAGCCCAGCCCGATGCCGTCGACGGCGGAGAACGGCATCAGCAGGGCGTGGCCGCCGCGAAAGCCGATCACCTCGCACACCACCCGCCGTCCGTCGCGCGCCACCACCGAGCAACGATCGCCGATCGACAGGCTGCGCTGGATGCCGCCGGCCTCGATCAGCAGGCCCTGGACTCCGGACACCCGGCCATAGACCTGAATCGCCGGCACCCGGTCGATGTCGTTGATCAGGTTGCGCACCAGGAAACGCACGCGGCTTCTCCCTCATCAGATGATTTGACTTGACCTCGCCTTCGACTGGCGAGGATAGCGTATTCAGGTTAAAATAGTGCGTGGGTCAGAATCGACCCACGGTCCCGAGGGTTCCGAGATGCGTGTGCTGATTGTCGAAGACGACCCGCTGATTGCCCGTACCCTCGACGCGATGCTGCGGGCGGAGGGGATGGTGGTCGATGTCACCTCGCTGGGCGAGGATGGCCTGGAAATCGGCAAACTATATGAATACGACATCATCCTGCTCGATCTGGTGCTGCCCGACATGGACGGCTACGAGGTGCTGCGCCGGCTGCGGGCGGCGCGGATCGAAACCCCGGTGCTGATTCTGTCCGGCCTGACCGAGCCGGACAAGAAGATCAAGGGCCTTGGCTCCGGCGCCGACGATTACCTCACCAAGCCGTTCGACCGGGGCGAGCTGGTGGCGCGGATCCAGGCGATCGTGCGGCGTTCCAACGGCCACGCCCAGTCGGTGATCGTCACCGGCCCGCTCGAGGTCAATCTCGATGCCCGCACCGTCCAGGTCCGGGGCGAGCCGCTGCACCTGACCGCCAAGGAATACGGCATCCTCGAATTGCTCAGCCTGCGCAAGGGCCAGACCCTGACCAAGGAGCAGTTCCTCAACCACCTCTACGGCGGCATCGACGAGCCCGAGTTGAAGATCATCGACGTGTTCATCTGCAAGCTGCGCAAGAAGCTGACCGCCGCCACCGGCGGCAGCCCCTGCATCGAGACGGTGTGGGGCCGGGGCTACGTGCTGCGCGATCCCGATCCGGCCCAGGCGCCGGCGGTGCCGGCGCGGCGGCCCGGCTGAGGTCAGTTGCCGTCGTCGACCCAGGGCAGCGCCAGCACCGCCACCCCTTCCTCGCGCAGGTCGCGGGCCTCGGTCCGCGTCGCCTCGCCATAGATCGGCCGGGCGTCGCACTCGCCGTAATGAATCCGCCGCGCCTCCTCGGCGAACCGCCCGCCGACATAGTCGCAATGGCTCTCGACCGCGCGGCGGATCTCGCGCAACGCCTGGCGGATGGCGGCGGCCTCGCTGGCGGCGGGGGCCGGCTCGGTCCGGCCGCGCGCCACCCGGGGCGCCATCGGCGCCTTGCTCACCCCGTGATCGCCGCAGAGCGGACAGGCGATGTCGCCCGCCGCCGCCTGGGCCTCATAGGCGGCGTTGTCGCGAAACCAGGCCTCGAATTCGTGCTGCTCGGCGCAGCGCAGCGTGAACAGAATCATCCTTGCCATCATACATCCGCCGCCGGCTCTTGCCGAGGGGCGAGCGGTGGGCGCCGCCCACACCCGCCAAGGGCCGAGGGCCCTTGGATCCCGTCGATGGTCGGGCGCGGAACGGCCTGTCAGCCTGGGC
>JBDLVO010000198.1:0-4585 GCA_039804805.1 Pseudomonadota bacterium | reverse complement strand
GACCTTCCTCGCCACCGTCAGCCACGAACTGCGCACCCCGCTCAACGCGGTGATCGGCTTTTCCGAGGCGCTGCTGTCGCGGGCGCTGGGGCCGCTCGATCCGGCCCAGGTGCAGGATTATCTCGATCTGATCCACACCGCCGGCCAGCATCTCGGCGCGCTGATCAACGACATCCTCGACGTGTCGCGGGTCGAACTCGGCCATCTCGACCTCGCCGACGACGAGATCGACCCGGCCGAACTGATGACCTCGGTGCGGCTGCTGCTTTCCCCCCACGCCACCGACGCCGGCATCCGCCTGACCAGCGACCTGCCCCCCGCTTTGCCCCGCTTCCGCGCCGATTTGCGCCGGCTGCGCCAGGCCCTGCTCAATCTGGTCACCAACGCGATCAAATTCACCCCGGCCGGCGGCACCGTCACCCTGCGCGTCCGCGCCGACGCGGCCGGGCTGCGGATCGAGGTCGAGGATACCGGCATCGGCATCCCGCCCGAGCATCATGGCCGGGTGTGGCAGCCGTTCTTCCAGGCCGATGCCGAGCATGCCCGCTCGCACGATGGCGCCGGGCTCGGCCTCGCCATCGTCAAGCGCCTGATCGAGGCCCAGGGCGGCACGGTCGGCCTCGACAGCGCCCCGGGCCAGGGCACCCGCGTCACCATCCACCTGCCGCTGGAACGGATCCGGCCGGTGCGGGGCTGATCCCGCCGCCTCAGCCCGCCCGCGCCGCCGGCGGCGGATCGAGATGCAGCGCCAGCCACACCGTCGCCACCTTGGGGTCGGTCCATTCCACCCGGTGGCGGCAATGGGCCGGGATCAGCAGGTAATCGCCCGGCCCCAACCGACAGGGGGTGAGGTCGGTCTCGAATTTCAGCGTCGCCGCCCCCGCCACCACCAGCACCCATTCGTCCTGATCCTGGTCGTACCAGCGCCCCGAGGGGGTGGTCTGCCCGTGCGAGACGATCCGCTCGATCTTGAGACCGGGCCGGGCCAGCAGCGCCTGGGTTTGCTCCGCCCCACCCCCGGGCGGCAGGGAGGCGAACAGGTTGGCGACGATCGGGGTCATGGGCGGATCTTTCACGGCCGTGAGGTTGACACCGTCCCAGTCTAGCGGGGTTCGATCGCCAAGGGGATGGGAAGCTTGCAGGCGACAGGGCTCCGCCCCATCCCTGGGCGGTCTCACCCCAGCAGGGCGCGGGCCCGGGCCACCAGCCGCTCGGGCGGCACGGCAAGGCAGGGGAAATCGAGCCCGCGCGGGCAGTCGCTCTGGCCGCAATACTGACATTCGATCAGCGGCGCCGCCGCCGCCGCGACGCCGAGATGGCGCGGCGCGATCGGACCGGGGATCAGCAGGGTCGGCCGCCCCACCGCCTGGGCCAGCCATTGCGCCGCGGTCACCACCGAGATCAGCAGGTCGCAGGCGGCCAGCCCGTCGAGCGCGGCCCCGATCGGCACCCCGGGAGCGAACCCGCCGGTCCACACCGCGAACCCGGCCTGTTCCAGCCCTTCGGCCAGCGCGGCGGCGTGGGGATAGCGCAGCTTGCGCCCGTCGCTACACAGCGCGACCAGCCTGCGCCCGCCCGCCGCCGCCCGCACCAACGGATCGGGCGTCGCCGGCAGATGAAAATCGAGCGCCCCCGCCAGCCCGCAGCAATGGCCGAGGAAGAAATGGGGATAGGACGGCCAGTCGGGGAAACGGTCCCACCACGGCATCGCCCAGTCGGCCATGTGGGGGAAGGTGCTGGCGGCGTGGCCGCCCTGGTCGCCGAAATAGGCCTGGGTCAGCCGCCCCGCCGCCAGTTCATCGAGGAAGACCCGGGTCGGCAGCCGGGCGTAATTGCCCTCGACCGTCACCCCGGCCTCCATCACCAGCCGGGCGAGGAAGCAGGGAAAGAACCAGGTGTCGAAATTGATCACCCGGTCATAGCCGCCCGCGGCGATCCCGGCCGCCAGCGCCGCCGCGCTGCGCATCGCCTCGGGCAGGGCGTCGGGCCATTGGGCGCGGCCGACCGGCAGCACCGCGTCGATCTCGGCCACCCGCTCCATCACCTCGATTCCGGCGGCGAAGGTCATCGCCTCGATCCGCGCGGAGGGAAAGCGCCGCCGGATCAGCCGCGCCGCCGGCACCAGGATCGCGGCGACGTCGCCCAGCCCCATCATCCGGATCAACAGAATCCGCAAACGCCCCTCCGCGCCGAACCGCCGGCGGCGGCGAGGATGCCCGAACCCCGGCGGAAAGGAAATCAGGTCCACACCCCCGGCCCCGGCCGCGAGAACCGGCGGCGGCGAAAACCCGGCGCGGCCCGACGAAAGGCCGCTGGACCGGATGGCGCGGTTGCCCGATACTGCGCGGCGCGTTTTTCCTGATCCGCGAGTTGAGCTGCGATGCGTATCGTGACGATTTCCCTCGCCGTGCTGGTCCTGGTCCTGGCCGGGCTGGCGGCGGTGCCGGCCGACCTGTTCGGCGCGGCGGCCGCTCTGGCCCCCCGCCTGCTGTCGCTCGCCGCGGCTTTGGCCGCCCTGGCCCTGGCCGGGGTCAGCCTGCTGCGCCCGCGCCCGACCGTCCCGGTGGTGGTGGCGGCGGCGCCCGCCCCCGCCCCGGTGGCGGCCAGCCTGACCCCGCCCCCCGCTCCGGCCGCGCCGGCGCCCCGGGCCGAGGCCGAGATCGTCGCCCTGCTCGGGCTGTTGCAGGACAAGGGCCGGCTGATCGACTTCCTGATGGACGACGTTACCGGCTATGACGATGCCCAGGTCGGCGCCGCCGCCCGGGTGCTGCATCAGGGCTGCAAGGCCGCGCTGGCCGAGCATTTCGGCATCGTCGCGGTGGTCGATCAGGCCGAGGGCAGCCGGGTCACCGTGCCCGCCGCCCACGCCCCCGACGAATTCCGTCTGGTCGGCCGCATCGGCGGCCAGCCGCCCTTCACCGGGGTGCTGGTCCATCACGGCTGGAAGGTCGAGTGGGTCAAGCTGCCCCGGCTGGTGGCGGGCGATCCCGACCGGCTGCCGACCCTGGCCCCGGCCGAAATCGAACTGGGCTAGCGCCCCTTCCCCTTGTCCCAGCTTTTGCGCGGGTGTGTCCCGATGAGTCCTTCCTTCTGTCTCGGCATCGACCTCGGCACCAGCAACAGCGCGGTGGCGCTGGCGGCGATCGACGGCGCCGCCGCCGACGTGCTGCCGCTGGCCCAGGCGGTCGGCCCCGGCCGGGTCGATGACCGCCCCACCCTCGCCTCGGCGCTCTATCTGCCCCATCCCGACGAATTCCCCGCCGGCTCGTTCCCGCTGCCGTGGGACGCGGCCCCCGGCGGCGCGATCATCGGCGGCGCGATCATCGGCCAGTTCGCCCGCGATCACGGCGCGCTGGTGCCCGACCGGCTGGTGACCTCGGCCAAATCCTGGCTGTCCAACCCGCAGATCGACCCGCGTCAGGCGGCGTTGCCGTGGGGCTCGGACCTGCCTTCCGGCGACAAGCTGTCGGCGTTCGAATGCTCGCGCCGCTATCTCGACCATCTGCGCGAGGCGGCGCTGGCCGCCGCCCGGACCCAGGGCCACGCCCTCGACCTCGCCGAGGCGATGGTGGTGCTGACCGTCCCCGCCTCGTTCGACGAGGTGGCGCGCGCCCTGACCGCCGAGGCGGCCGAGGCGGCCGGGCTCGGCCGGGTCACCCTGCTGGAGGAGCCGCTCGCCGCCTTCTACGCCTGGGCCGCCCATGCCGGCCGCGACTGGCGGACCCAGGTCCGCCCCGGCGATCTGGTGCTGGTGTGCGACGTCGGCGGCGGCACCGCCGATTTCAGCCTGATCGCGGTCAGCGAGCGCGACGGCCAGCTCGACCTCGACCGGGTCAGCGTCGGCGAGCATCTGCTGCTGGGCGGCGACAACATCGACCTCGCCTTGGCCCACGCCCTGCGGGCGCGGCTGGAGGCCGAGGGCAAGGCGATCGGCCCCGGCCAGTTCCTGTCGCTGATCCAGTCGGCCAGCCGCGCCAAGGTGACCCTGTTCGAGGACGAATCGCTGACCGAGGTGCCGATCGCGGTGCCGTCGCGCGGCTCGGGGCTGTTCGCCGGCACGATTTCGACCCGGCTCGACCGCGCCACCCTGCTCCAGATCGCGGTGGACGGCTTCTTCGCCCGCACCGCGCTCGACGACCAGCCCAAGGCCGGCCGCCGCGCCGGCCTGCGCGAAATGGGGCTGCCCTATGCCGCCGACCCGGTCATCAGCAAGCATCTCGCCCGCTTCCTGACCCGCAGCCTGGAAAACGTCCGCGCCAGCGCCGTGCTGTCCGACCATGTCGGCGCCGCCGCGTTGCAGGGCAGCTTCCTCGCCCCCACCGCCGTGCTGTTCAACGGCGGCATGTTCAAGGCCCCGGCGCTGCGCCAGCGGGTACTCGACCTGCTGGCCGACTGGTCGGGCGGGATCGCCCCGCGCGAGTTGGCCGGCTTCCAGCCCGACCTCGCCGTCGCCAAGGGCGCGGCCGAGTTCGGCCGCATCCGCGTCACCGGCAAGGGCATCCGCATCAAGGCCGGCGCCGCCCGCTCCTACTATATCGGCCTCGAAAGTTCGATGCCGGCGATCCCCGGCTTCACCCCGCCCTTG
>JBDLVO010000197.1:0-4688 GCA_039804805.1 Pseudomonadota bacterium | reverse complement strand
TTCATTTTTGGGCCGGATGGCGCCCCGGGGCGCCCCCAGGCCAGTGGTGTCGGCGAACGAAGCCGGAGCGCTCCTCCCGCCGTCGCGACGGCGGCGGGAGGAGCGGCGGACTTTAGCCCTTCAGCAGGGTCAGCATGGTCGAGCCCAGCGCCGCCGGCGATTCGGCGACGGCGATCCCGGCCGCCCGCATGGCCTCGATCTTGAAGTCGGCGGTGTCGCAGCCGCCCGAGATCACCGCGCCGGCATGGCCCATGCGGCGGCCGGGCGGAGCGGTGCGGCCGGCGATGAAGCCGACGGTCGGCTTCTTCACCTTCGACGCCTTCAGCAGCTCGGCGCCCTTGACCTCGGCGTCGCCGCCGATCTCGCCGATCATGATGATCGCCTCGGTTTCGGGATCGGCCAGGAACATCTCCAGGCAATCGACGAAATTGGTGCCGTTGACCGGGTCACCGCCGATGCCGATGCAGGTGGTCTGGCCGAGACCGGCGGCGGTGGTCTGGGCCACCGCCTCGTAGGTCAGGGTGCCGGAGCGCGACACGATGCCGACCTTGCCGCGCTGGTGGATGTGGCCGGGCATGATGCCGATCTTGCATTCGCCCGGGGTGATCACGCCGGGGCAGTTCGGCCCGATCAGCCGCGACTTCGAGCCGGCCAAAGCGCGCTTGACCGCCAGCATGTCGATCACCGGGATGCCCTCGGTGATGCAGACCACCAGTTCGATCTCGGCGTCGATCGCCTCGAGGATCGCGTCGGCGGCGAAGGGCGGCGGCACATAGATCACGCTGGCATTGGCGCCGGTGGTGTGCTTGGCCTCGGCCACGGTGTTGAACACCGGCAGGTCAAGGTGGCGGGTGCCGCCCTTGCCCGGGGTGACGCCGCCGACCATCTTGGTGCCGTAGGCGATCGCCTGCTCGGAATGGAAGGTGCCCTGGGCGCCGGTGAAGCCCTGGCAGATTACCTTGGTCTCGGAATTGACGAGAACGGCCATGATTACGCGGCCTCCTTCACGGCCTTGACCACCTTTTCGGCGGCGTCCGCCAGATTGTCGGCGGCGATGATGGGCAGGCCGCTCTGGGCCATGATCTTCTTGCCGAGCTCGACGTTGGTCCCTTCGAGCCGGACCACCAGCGGCACGTTGAGGCTGACCTCGCGCGCGGCGGCGACCACGCCGTCGGCGATCACGTCGCAGCGCATGATGCCGCCGAAGATGTTGACCAGGATGCCTTCGACGTTGGGATCCGACAGGATCAGCTTGAAGGCGGTGGTGACGCGCTCCTTGGTGGCGCCGCCGCCGACGTCGAGGAAGTTGGCCGGCTCGCCGCCATACAGCTTGATGATGTCCATCGTCGCCATCGCGAGGCCGGCGCCGTTGACCATGCAGCCGATCGAGCCGTCAAGCTTGATGTAGTTGAGCGAGTGGCGGGTGGCCTCCAGCTCGGCCGGATCCTCTTCCGACTCGTCGCGCAGTTCCTCGATGTCCTTGTGACGGAACAGGGCGTTGTCGTCGAAATTGACCTTGGCGTCGAGCGCGATCAGGCCGCCCTCGCCGGTGACCACCAGCGGGTTGATCTCGGCGATCGACATGTCGAGGTCGAGGAACGCCTTGTAGAGGGCGGCCAGGAACTTGACCAGATTGGAGACCTGCTTGCCCTCGAGCCCGAGGCCGAAGGCGATCTGGCGGCCGTGATAGGGCTGGAAGCCCTCGACCGGATCGATGCCGACCTTGATGATCTTTTCGGGATGGGCGGCGGCGACCTCCTCGATCTCCATGCCGCCCTCGGTCGAGGCCATGATGGTGACGCGCGACGAGGCGCGGTCGACCAGCATGCCGAGATACAGCTCGCGCTTGATGTCACAGCCCTGCTCGACATAGACGCGGCGCACCTCGCGGCCGACCGGGCCGGTCTGGACGGTGACCAGCACCTTGCCCATCATCGCGTTGACGGTGGCCTCGACCTCCTCGATCGACTTGACCACCCGGACGCCGCCCTTGCCCGACGGATCGCCGATGAAATGGCCCTTGCCGCGTCCACCGGCGTGGATCTGCGACTTCACCACCCACACCGGACCGCCCAGCTCCCTGGCGACCTGACCGGCCTCGGCGGGCGTGTAGGCCACGCCCCCCTTCAGCACCGGAACGCCGTACCGGGCCAGCAGTTGCTTGGCTTGGTACTCGTGGATATTCATTGGTTGCTCCCTGTCTCGCTCTTCCGGGCGGAACCCGGGATGACGCGTTTCGTCATCGCGCCTTGCCCCTGCCCCGAACTCAATGCAGACCAAGCCCGCCCCGGCCGGAACCGGGGCGGACCCGCACCCTCAGCCCATCAGGCCCCGGGCGACTTTCACCAGGCCGCGCACCGCGTCGGCCGACTTGTTGAAGGCGGTCTGCTCGGCCGGGTCGAGGCTGATCTCGACCACCCGCTCGACGCCGCCCTCGCCCAGCACCACCGGCACGCCGACGAACACGTCGTCGGGCTGGCCGTAGGTGCCGCCCTTGACCAGGGTGGCCACCGGCATCACCCGCTTCTTGTCCTTGAGGTAGGATTCGGCCATCGCCACCGCCGAAGCGGCCGGAGCATAGAAGGCCGAACCGGTCTTCAGCAGGTTGACGATCTCGGCGCCGCCGTCACGGGTGCGGCTCACGATCGCGTCGAGCTTCTCCTGGGTGGTCCAGCCCATCTTGATCAGATCGGGCAGCGGAATGCCGGCGACGGTCGAGTAGCGCACCAGCGGCACCATGGTGTCGCCGTGGCCGCCCAGCACGAAGGCGGTGACGTCCTCGACCGACACGTTGAATTCCTCGGCCAGGAAGGTGCGGAAACGCGCCGAATCCAGCACGCCCGCCATGCCGACGATGCGGTTGGCCGGCACGCCCGAATAATGCTGGAGCGCCCACACCATCACGTCGAGTGGATTGGTGATGCAGATCACGAAGGCGTTGGGACAATTGGCCTTGATGCCCTCGCCGACCGCCTTCATCACCTTGAGGTTGATGCCGACCAGATCGTCGCGGCTCATGCCCGGCTTGCGCGGCACGCCGGCGGTGACGATCACCACGTCGGCACCCTTGATGTCGGCATAGTCGTTGGCGCCGCGATAGCACACGTCAACGCCTTCGACCGGGGTCGATTCAAGGATGTCGAGCGCCTTCCCCTGCGGCATCCCCTCGGCGATATCGAACAGGACGACGTCGCCCAGTTCCTTGAGTCCGATCAGGTGGGCGAGCGTGCCGCCGATGTTGCCGGACCCTACGAGAGCGATCTTCTTGCGTGCCATGATGGGGACTTCCCTCGAACGTGATCAACATAATGGGGCGAACGGGTGGGGGCCGCGCCGGCTCGCCATCCGTCGTCGGTCCGCTTTGGTACCCCGTTTTCGCCGTGAGAGCAAGGAGATTGCCGTGACGCGCCGCGGCGGGAAATATCGTTTATTCCAAGGGGCTCGGCCTTGACGATCCCGGTCGCGCTCCCCATCTCGCCCCGCCCCACCCGGAGAGGGTTTGACCTACCCATTAGGGTTGGTCAAATGCGCGACGGCGGCCCCCCGAAGCTAGGCCCCGGCCGCTTCGTCGCGGGCCAGCCAGTCGTCGCTCTGCATCTCCATCAGACGCGACACGGTGCGCTCGAACTCGAACGCCCCCTCCCCCTCGGGATAGAGCCGTTCCGGCGCCGCCGCCGCCGAGCAGATCAGCGTCACCCGGCGTTCGTAGAGGGCATCGACCAGGGTGACGAAGCGGCGGGCCTTGTCGGCATTGGCCGGCGACAGCACCGGCAGGTCGGACAGCACCAGGGTGTGGTAGCGCCCGGCCAGGGCCAGATAGTCCGACGGCCCCAGCGCGGCGCCGCACAACTGGTCGAACGAGAAGCGCGCCACCCCCATCGCCGCCAGCGGCACCCGCACCGGGTGGCCGTTGACCTCGAATTGCTGCGGGGTGGCGCTCCGCCCCTCGGTCAGGCGGGCGAAGGCGAGGTCGAGCGCCGCCTCGGCCGCCTCGTCGTTGGGCCAGTGATAGACCTGAAGCCCCTGCTTGCGCCCCAGGCGGTAATCGCGCTCGGACAGCAGCTCCAGCACCTCGAAGCGCTGTTCGATCAGGGCGATGAACGGCAGGAAGCGGTCGCGCTGGAGCCCGTCCTTGTAAAGCGCGGAGGGGGCGCGGTTGGAGGTGATCACCATCACCACCCCCTCGTCGAGCAGGGCCTGGAACAACCGGCCGACGATCATCGCGTCGCCGATGTCGGTAACCTGCAACTCGTCGAGGCACAGCAGCCAAGCCTCGGCGGCAATCGAACGGGCCAGCTTGGGGATCGGGTCGGCGTCGCGCCGGGTCTTGGCCTGGCGCCAGTGGTGGATCTCGCGATGGATGTCGCGCATGAATTCGTGGAAATGGACCCGCCGCTTGCCGGCCACCGGGGCGGTGCGGAAGAACAGGTCCATCAGCATCGACTTGCCGCGCCCGACCGGGCCGTGCAGGTAGAGCCCCTGATACGGCGGCCGCCCCCGCCCGCCGCCCAGCCAGGTGCCGCCCCGGCGCAGGCCGAAGCGGCCGAGCCAGCCGGTGGCGGCCAGCGCCGGGCGATAGCCGACCAGGGCGAGATGGAAGTCCTGCAACCGTTCGACCGCACGCTCCTGGGCGAGGTCGGGGGCGATCTCCCCCGCCGCCACTCCGGCGCGATAGACGGAGAGCGGCC
>JBDLVO010000196.1:0-8279 GCA_039804805.1 Pseudomonadota bacterium | reverse complement strand
GGGCGGTGTCGGCCAGATCGCGCTCGCACAGCGAGGCGCCGACCGGCTTGCCCTCGGCGAACAGGAAGGTGTTGGCCATCCCGCCGCCGATGATCAGGTAATCGACCTTGGCGACGAGATTGCCGAGCAGGTCGAGCTTGGTCGAGATCTTCGAGCCGCCGACGATCGCCGCCACCGGCTTTTCCGGCTTCTCCAGCGCCTTGCCCAGCGCCTCCAGCTCGGCCTGCATCAGCCGGCCGGCGGCCGACGGCAGCAGATGCGCCACCGCCTCGATCGAGGCATGGGCGCGGTGGGAACAGGAGAAGGCGTCATCGACATAGAGATCGGCCAGCGCCGCCAGCTCGCGGGCGAAGGCCGGGTCGTTGGCCTCCTCCCCCGGATAGAAGCGCAGGTTCTCAAGCAGGGCGACCTCGCCGTCGCGCAGGCTGGCCACCGCCCGCTGGGTGGCGCGGCCGATGCAGTCATCGACCCACCGCACCGGCTGGCCGAGCGCCTGCGACAGCGGCTCGACCAGCAGTTTCAGCGAGAAGGCCGGATCGGCCGCCTTGGGGCGGCCGAAATGGCTGACGAGAATCACCCGGGCGCCCCGCCGGGCCAGATCGATCAGGGTCGCGGCCGAGCGCTCGATCCGGGTGGTGTCGGTCACCACCCCGTCGGCCGCCGGCACGTTGAGATCGGCGCGCACCAGCACGCGCTTGCCGCGAACATTAAAGCTGTCGATGGTCCGGAACATGACGAGGCCCCCCTCTTGCCGCTCAGATCAGCTTGGCGATGGCGACGGCGGTGTCGGCCATGCGGTTGGAGAAACCCCACTCGTTGTCGTACCAGGACAGGATGCGGACCAGGGTGCCGTCGATCACCTTGGTCTGGGTCAGGTCGAAGGTCGAGGAATTGGGGTTGTGGTTGAAGTCGATGCTGACCAGTTCGGCGGATTCGGTGCCGAGCACGCCCTTGAGCGGGCCTTCGGCCGCCACGACCATCGCCTGGTTGATCTCTTCCTTGGTCACCGCCCGCTCGGTGACGACCTTGAGGTCGATCATCGACACGTTGGGGGTGGGGACGCGGACCGAGACGCCGTCGAGCTTGCCGGCCAGTTCCGGCAGCACCAGCCCGATCGCCTTGGCGGCACCGGTCGAGGTCGGGATGATCGACTGCGAGGCGGCGCGGGCGCGGCGCAGATCCTTGTGCAGGGTGTCGACGGTGCGCTGGTCGCCGGTGAAGGCGTGGACGGTGGTCATGAAGCCGTGCTTGATCCCGGCGAGCTGATGCAGCACCTGGACCACCGGCGCGAGGCAATTGGTGGTGCAGGAGCCGTTCGACACCACCAGATGCTCGGCGGTCAGCTTGTGATGGTTGACGCCGTAGACCACGGTCAGGTCGGCGCCGTCGGCCGGGGCCGACACCAGCACCCGCTTGGCGCCGGCGGTCAGATGGGCGGCGGCCTTGTCGCGCTTGGTGAACAGGCCGGTGCATTCGAGGGCGACATCGATGCCGAGGTCCTTCCACGGCAGCTGGGCCGGGTCGCGCTCGGCCAGCACCTTGATCGCCTTGCCGTTGACGGTGATCGCCTCCGGGGTCGCGCTGACCGTGAACGGCAGCACGCCATGGACCGAATCGTACTTCAGCAGGTGGGCGTTGGCCTCGGCGGAGCCCAGGTCGTTGATGGCAACCACTTCGATGTCGGTACGACGCGATTCAACGATGGCGCGCAACACCAGCCGGCCGATGCGGCCGAAGCCGTTGATGGCAACGCGAACAGTCATGGGAATCCTCCACAGGGTCCGGGACGGAGCGGTGACCATATTGCACAGAGTCGGCGGCGAATCCACCCCGCTCCGGGTTTTTTTGATGCTTGATCAAGGGGTGAGCGCACACGGAAACGGCGCCCGGCCGGGGGAAGCCGGGCGCCTTGCTCCACGGACCTCGGAGCCTCGGGCGGGGCGGAGGTGGGGGGAGGGGCCCCGCCCGGGCCGGCCCCCCTGGGGGAAAGGAGAAGCCGGCGTCGTTACCCGAGATGTGGGGTGTCGTGACGGACACGCCATCGCGATGTTAGCGCATATCAGTCATGCGTAAAACGCATTTCCAACATGCCGGGCCGGGGGCCGGCCGGCCGGCGCGCTCAGCGCACCAGCCAGCGGCCGAAATAATCGCGGATCAACTGGTCGAGCTGGCGATCGATCTCGTGCGACAGATCGGTGGTGATCTCGTACAGCACCTTGTCGCGCTGGTTGACCGACAGGCCCTCGGCCACGCTGCGCGAGCGCTGGGCGGTGGCGGTGACGTCGGCGACGGTCATGTGCCGGGCGTCCTGGATCTCGATCGACACCTTGAGATTGGCGTCATAGCGCAGTTCCTGCTCGGTCTTGAACGCGCCGGAGAAACCGCGATCGACCCGCAGCGGTACCTCGACCACGCTGCCGTCGCGGATCACCACCCGGGCCGTGCCGCTGTCGGCCCGCCCGATCGGCCGCAGCCGGTCCTGGGCCCAGCGCTCGATCGCGCTGCCCGGGGCCACCGGCATCACCTGATCGACGTTGGGATACTGGCCGGGGGGCTGGTATTCCCACACGATCTCGATCTGGGCGACGTTGAGCCGCAACGGCGCGCGATCAGCGAAGCTGATCTGCGGCAGGGTCTGCGCCGGCGGACCGGAATTCTGGCACGCGGTGACGGACAGGGCGAGGGCGAGCGTGGCAGCCGCCACGCCGAGAGGCCGGATCAGACGCATCGCGAGCATCCCCAAGGCTGGAGGTAACGCCGGGCGCATTGTCGGGGCGACCGCCACCGGCGTCAAGCCGTCTGCGGTCGCGGCGCCAGGTCGGACAGGGAAAGGACGTGGCGGGTGCCGCAGAACTCGCAGGTCACCTCGATCCGTCCCTCGGCATCGGCGAGGCCGGGCAAATCGGCATCCGGCAGCGAGGTCAGCGCCGCCGCCACCCGCTCAAGCGAACAGCGGCAGCCGGCTTCCAGCGGCCGCGCCGGGGTCAGCCGCAGATCCTCGCCGTGATAGAGCCGGTGCAGCAGCCGCTCCGGGCTCAGCGCCGGATCGGCCAGTTCCGCCTCGGTCAGGCTGCCGAACAGGATTTCGGCCCGGCGCCAGGTTTCCTCGGCCTCCTCGGCCAGCAGGATCGGCGCCTGCCCCGACCCGGCCGGCAGGCGCTGGATCAGCGCGGCGCGGCCGAACCAGCCGCCGCCCGCCGCCGGGGCCACCGCCAGCCGCACCCGGGTGTCGAGCTGCTCGGACTGGCGGAAATAGCCTTCGGCCGCGCTGGCGAGGCTGTCGCCCTCGAGCGCGACGATGCCCTGATAGCGGTCGGTGCCGGGGCCCTGATCGACGGTGAAGGCGAGATGGCCGGCGCCGAGCAGCGCGGCCGGGCTGGCCGGGGCCGACGCGGCGGCCAGCCGCTCGCGGTCGAACCGGGCCATCGCCCGCAGGGTGCCGGCGCTGGTCAGGTCGGCCACCACCAGCCGCACCGGGCCGTCGCCCTGGGCCTGAAGGGTGAACACCCCGTCATATTTCAGCAGCGAGGCCAAGGCCGCCGCCACCAAGGCGGTTTCCGCCACCAACCCGGCGACCACGGGCGGGGTGTCGGCATGGGCGGCGAGAATCCGGTCGAGCGCCGGCCCGAGTTGGACCACCCGGCCGCGCACCAGCCCGGCCGCGACCGAGAACGACAGCGCCTGATCGGGACCGGTCACCGCCGGAGCCGCCCTGTCGTCACTCACGACAGGCACCAGGTCAGGATCGCCTTCTGGACGTGCATGCGGTTTTCCGCTTCGTCCCACACCACCGAACGGGGGCCGTCCATCACCGAATCGGTGACTTCCTCGCCGCGATGGGCCGGCAGGCAATGCATGAACAGGGCGTCGGCGGCGGCGCGCGCCATCAGGGCGTCGTTGACCTGATAGGGGGCGAGCAGGCTGGCGCGGCTTTCGTCGCGGCAGCCCATCGACAGCCAGGTATCGGTCACCACCAGATCGGCGCCTTCGACCGCCACCGCCGGATCGGTCATCAGATCGACCCGGCCGCCGCGCTGGCGGGCCCAGGCCACCGCCTTGGCCGACGGCATCAGCGGCGCCGGGCTGGCGACCCGCAGGGTGCAGCCGAACTGAGCGCTGGCATGGATCCAACTGGCAGCGACGTTGTTGCCGTCGCCGATCCAGGCCACCACCTTGCCGGCCAGGGTGCCGCGATGTTCCTCGTAGGTCATCACGTCGGCCATCACCTGACAGGGATGGGAATCGTCGGTCAGGCCGTTGATCACCGGCACGGTGGCGTAGCGGGCGAGATCGTCGAGCTTGGCCGGGCTGTCGGTGCGGATCATGATCGCGTCGACGAAGCGCGACAGCACCCGGGCGGTGTCGGCGATGGTCTCGCCCCGGCCGAGCTGGGTGTCGGCGCGGGTCAGCGCGACGACGTCGCCGCCAAGCTGCTTCATCCCGGCCTCGAACGACACCCGGGTGCGGGTCGAGGGCTTCTCGAACACCATCGCCAGGATCTTGCCGGCCAGCGGGCGCTGCGGCCCCTGCCCGGCCTTGTAGGCCTTGCCGAGATCGATCAGGCCGCGCAGGATTTCCGGCTCGAACCGGTCGATGTCGAGGAAGTGACGGGGCAGGCCCGGCTTGGCTGAAACGGTCATGAAGGCGCGCCTACCTCGCTGAGGGTCCGGGACAGGATGTCGGCGGCGAGATCGATCTCGGCCTGACCGATGATCAGCGGCGGCACCATCCGGACCACGTTGTCGCCCGCCCCCACGGTCAGCAGCCCGTTGGCCCTGAGCCGCGCCACCAGTTCGGTGTTGGGGCAGCGCGGCTTGACGCCGAGCAGCAGGCCGACACCGCGCACCGCCTCGACCTTGTCGGGGAAGCGCGCCGCCACCGCGTCGAGCGCGGCGCGGAGCTGGCGGGCGGTCTGCTCGACCCCGGCCAGGAAGCCCGGGGCCAGCACCACGTCGAGCACGGTCTCGGCCACCGCCATCGCCAGCGGATTGCCGCCGAAGGTCGAACCGTGGGTGCCGGGGGTCATCCCCTTGGCCGCTTTCTCGGTGGCGAGGCAGGCCCCGACCGGGAAGCCGCCGCCCAGGCCCTTGGCGATGCCCATGATGTCGGGGGTGATCCCGGCCAGTTCGTGGGCGAACAGCCGCCCGGTGCGGCCGATCCCGGTCTGCACCTCGTCGAAGATCAGCAGCAGGCCGAATTCGTCGGCCAGCGCCCTGAGCGCGCGCAGATAATCGGGGGTGGCGGGAACGATGCCGCCCTCGCCCTGCACCGGTTCGACCAGGATCGCCGCGCTGTTGGGGCCGATCACCGAGCGCAGCGCCGCGACGTCGCCGAACGGGACGTGGTCGAAACCGTCGACCACCGGGGCGAAGCCGTCGAGATGCTTCTTCTGCCCGCCGGCGGCCAGCGTCGCCAGGGTGCGGCCGTGGAAAGCGCCGGTGGCGCAGATCACCCGGTTGCGCTCGGGATGACCGTCGGCATGGTGATAGCGCCGCGCCATCTTGATGCAGCATTCCATCGCCTCGGCGCCGGAATTGCAGAAGAAGGCGGTGTCGGCGAAGGAATGGCCGATCAGCCGGGTGGCGACCCGCTCCTGGCCCGGCACGCGGTACAGGTTCGAGCAATGCCACAGCTTGTGGGCCTGTTCGGTCAGCGCCGCCACCAGCCGGGGATGACAGTGACCGAGCGAATTGACCGCGACCCCGGCGGCGAAGTCGAGATAGCGTCGGCCATCGGTCGCGTAGAGATAGGCCCCTTCGCCCCGCTCGAAAGCGAGGTCGGCACGCGCATAGGTGGGCAGAACGACAGCAACCATGGCAGCTCTCCCGAACGCTCCTTCCGCAATGCCGAGAGACCCGCTTCAGGAGCGGGAAGGCTCGGCGCGCTCATGGAAAGCGGCAGAATATCGGCGCGTTTTCCCGCCCTGTCAACCTTTGCCGCAGCAAGGCCGCCGCCCGGGCCGGCCCCGAGCGCAGCGCCCCCGCCGCCGCTTTTTCCCGAAAAGGGTTACGCCGGCCGGGCCTGCCGCAGCAAGGCGAGCAGGGCGAAGCCGGCGCCGAGCAGACCGGCGCCGGTCCAGCCTTGCTGGCCCCAGGCCACCGCCGCCAGCGCCGAGCCGGCCGCCCCGCCCAGGAACATCCCGGTGGTGAACACGGTGTTGATCCGGCTGCGCGCGGCGGGATCGAGGGCATAGATCACATGCTGGTTCGACACCAAGGCGAGGTGAACCCCGCAATCGAGCAGCAGCACCCCCGCCGCCAGCGCCGCCAGCCCGCCGCCGCTCCAGCCCAGCAGGGCCCAGGACAGCAGGGTCAGCGCGGCGCCGACGGCGATGGTGCGGCGCGGGCCGTGACGGTCGGCCAGCCGTCCGCCCAGCGGCGCCGCCAGCACCCCGACCAGCCCGAGCAGCCCGAACAGGCCGGCCACCTCGGGACCGCAGCCGAAGGACGGCTCCTGGAGATGCAGCGCCAGCAGGCTCCAGAAGGTCGAGAAAGAGGCGAACAGCCCGGCCTGGATCAGGGTGGCGCGGCGCAAGGCCGGGCTGGTCAGCCAGAACCGGCCGAGCGAGGCCAGCGCGGCGCGATAGCCCAGCCCGGCGGCGGGAGCGGTGCTCTTGGGCAGCAGCAGCCGCATCGCCAGCGCGGTGGCCAGGGCCAGCGGCACCCCCAGCCAGAACATCGCCCGCCAGCCTTGCTCGGCGGCGACCAGCCCGGCCACCGCCCGGCTGCACAGGATGCCGCCGAGCAGGCCGGCCATCACCGTGCCGATGGTGCGGCCGCGGGTGGCGGGATCGGCCAGGGTGGCGGCGAACGGCACGATCTGCTGCGCCACCGCCGCCCCCATCCCCACCAGCAGCGAGGCCGCCAGCAGCGTCGGCGCGTCGGGCGCCAGCGCCGCCAGCGCCAGCATCAGCGCGAGGGCGAGGAACTGGACCACGATCACCCGCCGCCGTTCGAGCAGGTCGCCGAGCGGCACCAGCAGGAACAGGCCGAGGGCATAGCCGAACTGGGTCACCGGCGGGATCTGGGCCGGCAGGGCCGAGCCGGCGAGGTCGCGCTCGATCAGCCCCAGCATCGGCTGGCTGTAATAGATGTTGGCGACGCCCAGCCCGCAGGCCAGCGCCATCGCCAGGGTCAGGCCCCGGCCCAGCGGCCGGGCGGCGGGCAACGCCCCGGAATGATCCGACATCGCGCGGTCCTTTCGTCTCGTGGGAACGACGCGGTTGTTCTACCATTTTATCGGCAAACGAGGTATCTACCGGCTTTGATAAGTCAGTATCACGGATAGAGATATAATGGATACCGAAGCGGTTGCCGTGCTGGTCGCCGCAGCCGGAGCCGGCAGCCTGTCGGGGGCGGCGCGACGGCTGGGCCTGACGCCGATGGCGGCCTCGCGGCGGCTGGCGGCGCTGGAGCGCGGGCTGGGGGTGCGGCTGGTCCACCGCACCACCCGCGCCCTGGCGCTGACCCCGGAGGGCGAGGCGTTCCTGCCCTATGCCCGGGCGCTGGTCGAGGAGGCGGCGGCGGCGCGGGCGGCGGTGCGCGCCCCCGGCGAGGCGGTGTCCGGCCTGCTGCGGCTGTCGACCTCGGTGTCGTTCGGGCGCCGGGTGGTGGCGCCGCTGGCGCCGACGTTGCTGAAGGCCCATCCCGGCCTGCGGATCGACCTCGATCTGACCGACCGGGTGGTGGACATCGTCGCCGAGGGGTTCGATCTGGCGATCCGCTTCGGCCGGCTGCGCGACAATCGCCTGATCGCCCGCCGCATCGGCCCCAGCCCGCATCTGCTGTGCGCGGCACCGTCCTATCTGGCCGAACGCGGCCTGCCGAGCTGCCTCGCCGATCTGGCCGAGCACGAATGCCTGACCCGCCCCGGCGCCTCGGCCTGGACCTTCCTGTGCGACGGGCAGGAACGGACCATCCGGGTGGGCGGACGCTTCACCGCCAGCACGATGGACGGCTTGCTGGCGGCCTGCCGGGCCGGCGCCGGACTGGTGCGCGCCGCCGCCTGGAACCTGCGCGACGATTTGCGCGCCGGCACCCTGCGCGAGATCGTGCTGACCGACGCCCGCCCCGAGGAATCCTCGATCTGGGCGGTCTATCCCTCGGCCCGGCTGGTGCCGCCCAAGCTGCGGGTGTTCCTCGCCGCGCTCGAGGCCGCCCTGCACTGAAGGCGGGCTGCCGCCGCGCGCTTCGCGCGCAAACATGCACAGGTTAGGCGGGCTGCCGCCCGCCGGCCCGCTCGGGGAGCGACGCTCCCCGAACCCCTCCCTTTTTTATCAA
>JBDLVO010000195.1:0-4254 GCA_039804805.1 Pseudomonadota bacterium | reverse complement strand
CCTCGCCATCGGCCTGCGCTCCGGCCTGATCGTCGGCATCGCCGTGCCGGTGACGCTGGGGATCACCTTCGTGGCGATGCTGATGCGGGGGATCAATCTCGACCGCATCACCCTCGGGGCGCTGATAATCGCCCTCGGCCTGCTGGTCGATGACGCGATCATCTCGATCGAGATGATGCTGGTGAAGATCGAGGAGGGCTGGGACCGCTTCCACGCCGCCGCCCATGCCTGGACGGTGACGGCGGCGCCGATGTTCTGGGGCACGCTGGCCACCGTGATCGGCTTCGTGCCGATCGGCTTCGCCCGTTCCGGCGTCGGCGAATATGCCGGCAACATCTTCTGGGTGGTGGGGATCGCCCTGCTGGCCTCGTGGCTGGTGGCGGTGCTGTTCACCCCGGTGCTCGGCACCCTGATCCTGCGCGAGCACGGCTCGGTCGGCCACGGCCACGACCCCTATCAAAGCCGGTTCTACCAGCGCTGGCGGCGGGTGGTGCAGGGCTGCGTCGCCCGCCGCCGCACGGTGGTGGCGGCGACCTTCGTCCTGCTGGCGGTGGCGATCGCCGCGCTGGCGACCTTGGTGCCGAAACAATTCTTCCCCGCCTCGGACCGGCCCGAGGTGATGATCGACGTGCAATTGCCGCCGGGCAGTTCGATCGCCGCCACCACGGCGGTGGTGGCGCGGGTCGAGGCGGTGCTGCGGGAGCGGCCCGAGGTCCACACGCTGTCGTCCTATATCGGCGGCGGGGCGCCGCGCTTCTTCCTCGCCCTCAATCCCGAGATGCCCGATCCGGCCTTCGCCAAGATCGTTGCCGTCACCGGTTCGGCCGAGGCGCGCGCCACGGTGATCGCCGCGCTGCGGGCCCAGACCGAGGCGGGGGCCTTTCCCGAGGCGCGGGTGCGGGCGACCAGCCTGCTGTTCGGTCCACCGGTGCCGTGGCCGGTGGCGTTCCGGGTGGTCGGTCCCGATCCGATGGTGCTGCGCGATCTGGCCGAACGGGTGCGGGCGGTGATGGCGCGGCGGGCCACCGTGCTCGATCCCCATCCCGAATGGGGTGGGCGCAGCCCGGAACTGCGGCTGGAAACCGACGAGGACCGCCTGCTGGCGCTGGGGCTGACCCCGGCGGCGGTGGCGCGCCAGCTCGATCTGGCCCTGAGCGGCGCGGTGGCGTCCGAGGCCCGGCGCGGCAACCGCGCGGTGGCGATCGTGCTGCGCGGCGGGGACCGCGCCCCCCAGGCGTTCGAGGATCTGCCGATCCGCCTGCCGGACGGCCGGGCGGTGCCGCTCGGCCAGATCGGCCGATTGGTGCCGGTATTCGCCGACCCGGTGATCCGCCGGCTCGACCGCGAGCCGTTCATCCGGGTCCAGGCCGATCCGCGCGGGGCCCAGGCTCCCGACGTCGAGCGCGCGGTGTGGCAGGATCTGGCCGAACTGCGCGCCGGCCTGCCCGAGGGTTACCGGATCGAGCCGGCCGGCACGGTCGAACAATCGGCGCGGGGCGACGCCTCGATCCAGAAAATGCAGCCGGTGATGCTGCTGCTGCTGCTGTCGGCGGTGATGTTGCAGATCCGCCGCTTCAGTGGCCTGCTGCTGGTGGTGGCGACCGCGCCGCTCGGGGTGATCGGCGCGGTCGCCGGTCTGCTGCTGTCGGGCAAGCCGTTCGGCTTCGTCGCCCTGCTCGGCCTGATCGGCCTGTCGGGGATCCTGATCCGCAACACCCTGATCCTGGTGCAGCAGGTGCAGGAAAACCGCGCCGCCGGGCTCGATCCCGCCACCGCGCTGATCGAGGCGACGGTTCACCGCACCCGGCCGGTGGTGCTGACCGCGCTGGCGGCGGTGCTGGCCTTCATCCCGCTGGCGTTCGACACCTTCTGGGGGCCGCTGGCGGTGGTGCTGATCGGCGGCACCGCGCTGGGGACGGTGGTGACGCTGCTGTTCCTGCCGGCTTTGTCGGCGATGGTGCTGCGGGTGCCGCGGGGGTGAGGCGGCGGCCCCCTCGCCCCGGCGGGTTGATTCTATCATTTTCCAAATTGAGAAAATGATGCTAGCCTGCGCTCCATGCTTGAGACCTTCGAGACCGTTGCCCGGGCCGTCGCCGATTCCACCCGCCTCCGCATCCTGAAGCTGCTGGAAGGCGGCGAATTGTGCGTCTGCCAGATCACCGCCGTGCTCGCCCTGTCCCCCGCCACCGTGTCGAAACATCTGGCCGCGCTGAAGACCGCCGGGTTGCTCCAGCACCGGCGCGACGGCAAGTGGGTGTATTACCGGCTGGCCGGGCGGGAGCTCAATCCGTATGCGCCGGCCTTTCTCGGGCTGGTGCGGGCGGCGTTGGGCGAGGATCCGACCGTGGCCGACGACGCCCACCGGCTGGCCCGGGTCACCGCCGTCCCGCTGGCGGTGGTGTGCGACCGCGGCCGCGCCGGACTGGGTCCCGCGCCCCAGGCCCCCGATCCCCTCCCATGCCGAGAGTCAGAGCGATGAGCGAGCAGACCTATGGCGTTCTGTTTCTGTGCACCGGCAATTCGGCGCGCAGCATCATGGCCGAAAGCCTGCTCAACCGGGCGGGCGGCGGCCGCCTGCGGGCCTTCAGCGCCGGATCCCGGCCGACGGGGGCGGTCCATCCGCTGACCCTGGCGGTTCTGAGCGAGAACGGCCATCCGGTCGCGGGGCTGCGCTCGAAATCCTGGGACGAATTCGCCCGGCCCGGCGCGCCCCGCATCGATCTGGTGGTGACCGTCTGCGACAACGCGGCGGGCGAGGTCTGCCCGATCTGGCCGGGCCATCCGGCCAGGATTCACCTCGGCTTTCCCGATCCGGCCGCCGCCGCCGGCACCGAGGCGGAGCGGCTGGCGGCCTTTCGCGCCGTCTACCAGCAGATCGAGGCGAAGCTGCGCCGCCTGATCGCGCTGGGGCCGGAGCGGGCGGCGGAGGTCTGAGACCATGAACCGGTTCGAACGCTATCTGACGCTGTGGGTGGCGCTGTGCATCCTGGCCGGGGTTGGGCTGGGGCATCTGTTTCCCGCGCCGTTCCACGCCATCGCCGGGCTGGAGGTGGCGCGGGTCAACCTGACGGTCGCCGGCCTGATCTGGCTGATGATCGTGCCGATGCTGCTGAAGATCGATTTCGCCGCGCTGGGGCAGGTGCGCGCGCAGTGGAAGGGGATCGGCGTCACGCTGTTCGTCAACTGGGCGGTCAAGCCGTTCTCGATGGCGCTGCTGGGCTGGCTGTTCATCGCCACCCTGTTCCGGCCCTGGCTGCCGGCGGAGCAGATCGAATCCTACATCGCCGGGCTGATCCTGCTGGCCGCCGCGCCCTGCACCGCGATGGTGTTCGTGTGGTCGAATCTGTGCAAGGGCGAGCCGCATTTCACCCTGTCCCAGGTGGCGCTCAACGATCTGATCATGGGGATCGCCTTCGCCCCGCTGGTCGGGCTGCTGCTCGGGCTGTCGGCGATCCGGGTGCCGTGGGATACCCTGCTGCTGTCGGTCGGCCTCTACATCGTGGTGCCGGTGATGGTGGCGCAACTCTGGCGGCGGGCGTTGCTGGCGCGCGGCCGGCCGGCGCTCGATGTGACGCTGGCCCGGCTGGGGCCGCTGTCGTTGGCGGCGCTGCTGGCGACCCTGGTGCTGCTGTTCGGCTTCCAGGGCGAGCAGATCCTCGCCCAGCCGCTGGTGATCCTGCTGCTGGCGGTGCCGATCACGATCCAGGTCTATTGCAATGCCGGGCTGGCCTATTGGCTCAACCGCCGCCTGGGCGTGGCCCACAGCGTCGCCGGTCCGTCGGCGCTGATCGGGGCGAGCAATTTCTTCGAACTGGCGGTTGCCGCCGCGATCTCGCTGTTCGGCTTCGACTCGGGCGCGGCACTGGCCACCGTGGTCGGGGTGCTGATCGAGGTGCCGGTGATGCTGTCGGTGGTGCGGATCGTCAATGCCAGCAAGGGCTGGTACGAAGCCTAAAAAAGAAGGGGGTCCGGGGCCTCGCCCCGGTTGGGTTCGGGCGAAAGCCCGACAGACGGCGTGTCAGCCGCACCCGATCGCGCCGCAGGCGGCGAGGGCGGCGATTTCATCTTCCTCCAGCCCCAGCACCTCCTGCAACAGCCCGGCGGTGTCGGCGCCGAGCAGCGGCGGCGGACGGTCATAGGCCACCGGCGTGGCCGACAGCTTGATCGGGTTGGCCACCGTCCGCACGCTGCCGCCCAGCGGATGGGGCAGGGTGGCCACCATGCCGCGATGGCGCAGTTGCTCGGTGTCGAACA
>JBDLVO010000194.1:0-10478 GCA_039804805.1 Pseudomonadota bacterium | reverse complement strand
ATCATGGCAGTTGTCCCGGCTCTAGGTGGGGAGATCGTGAACCAGTACGTACCGTTCGCAGGGGGGATGATAGGAACCGCTCTTGATCGTTGGATTGCGCAGCGTAAGAAAGATGCTGTAGACCGATTGCTGGATGAATTTAGGAATGGGCGGATAGATCAAATTTCCTGGGAAAGCGAAGATGAATTTGCTGGCATGCTTATCAGATACCTAAACGCCGTTCGCGATAGCGCGGGATTGGATGCCCTTCGTCTCATGGCTAAAGTGATGGTTGGGCAAATCCAGCGCGACCGTATCTATGCAGACGAGTTTATACGGTACGCCAACATGCTGGCCTCGCTGTCCCGCGACGAGATCCTGGCGATCACCTGCTTGCACAAGGCTCGTCTTGCTTCCAAGATTCCCGAAAGCACAGAGGGAGTATGGAAGAAGATGGTGGAAGCGGTCGTTCCAACACATTTTCCATCGGAGCAATACGTTCATGCGGTGCTCACGGCAGCGAGCCGATCTGGTTTGGTGACAACCCCTCACGACCTATACGCCGTTGGGGTATACAGGACATCTCCCCTGATGGACGAAATTTCCCAGCTTGCTGATTTTCAAGACGCTTTGCGACGCGAGAATATCGCCGAATAAAAATTTATTGGACGACACACATTGTATATGTCGTATCCAGCGGATCATTTGAATTCAAACGAAGGGCATATTTTCGTTTTCCCCTCCCGAAACCCGCCCGTCCCCTTCCGGCCCATGTCAGAACAGGCCGAAAGCGATTATCTGACGCCTCCCATCGCACGGGATGCGTCACGCCTTTCACGCTCTCGCCCCCCTTCAGTAGACAAGCGGCTTGGGAAGGATTGCTCTGAAATAGAGACGGGGAGCTTCAACGGATCCCGGCCCTCTTTCGGCTGAGAGACGCGGCAACGTTGACCTCTCCCGACCATCAAGGGGTTCCAAGGGCCTTGCGGCCCTTGGCGGGTGCGGGCAGAGCCCGCGCGATCCCCCTACCGCCCGTCCTCGGCCTGAGTATGATCGACCACCCATTTAACCCCGTCGGCCTCGCGCAGGGTATCGGCGGCGCGGTCGGCGACGGCGCGGGTGGGGGCGGTGCCGAGCAGATAGGCGACGCCGTGGACCAGCCGCACCGCATAGCGGCCGGGCTGGCCGTCGAGGCGGGCGAGCAGGGTTTGCTCGCCGGCGGACTCCGGCAGGAATTCGGGCAGCAGCGGCGCCTCGATCAGGTGCAGATCGACCAGCACCCGGTGGACCCCATCCACCCCGGCGGCGGTGCGTTCGGCGCGTTGGCGCTGGCCGGGACGGACCACCGCGCCGGTCAGCAGCACGCTGCCGCGCCAGGCCAGCACCGACACGCTTTGGAACCCGGCGCGGTCGGCGGCGAGCAGGCGGTCGAGCACCGCGTTGGCCAGGGCGCGGTCGTCCGGGGCCACCCGGGCGGCGCCGGCGGACCCCGCCAGCCCGACCGGACGGGTCGGCGCGCAGCCGGCGGTCCCGAGCAGGACCGCCACCAGCACCGCCTCAGCGAGCCCGCGCCGCACCATCCTCGCGCGTATCCTCTTCCTCATCGAGCACCGCCTCGATCGCCGGGTCGAGCCGGCGGCCATGGCGATAGCGCCGCACCAGCCAGATCCCCAGCACCCCCGAGGCGACGAACAGCACCACGCTGACGCCGATCCGCAGCGGCGGATCGACCTGGATGCCGCTGCCGAGCAGCACGAACACCACCGTCTGCGGCAGATAGCCGAGCAGCGAGCCGCCCACGAACGGTAGCAGCGCCACCCCCGACACCCCGGCGGCGAGATTGGTCAGCAGGTTGCTGCCGACCGGCAGCAGCCGCAGCAGCAGGGTCATCGACAGGGTGTTGCCGGCCAGGAACGCATCGAGCCGGGCGATGCGGTCGGGGAAATGGGCCACCACCACGGCGCGGCCGAGCCAGCGGGCGTAGCAGAACGCGCCGAGGCAGCCGAGCAGCGAGGCGAGGCTGGCCCACAGCACCCCCTCGACGAAACCGAAGGCGTAGCCGGCGAGGAAGCACACCGCCTGACGCGGCAGGCCGATGCCGATCGCCAGGGCGCCGGCCAGCACGAACAGGGAATCGCCGCGCAGGCCGTGACCGCGAATCTGCTGGTCGATCCAGCCGGCATCGAGCGCCTGACGCAGGCCGAGCAGCTCGATCAGGAAACCGGCGGCAACCAGGGTGGCGATCAGGGTCAGGCCGCGCAGCAGAATCCGGGGACGCAGCCCCGGCACGCGGGCGGATGTCACTCGACGGTCTCGATCACCGGCCGGCTGGAGCGGCGGATCAGCCACATCACCCCGAGCAGATCGACCAGACCGACCCACAGCCGGTCCCACATGCCGTATTTCGACTGGCCGCGCTCGCGCGGGCGGTGGTTGACCCGCACCGTCTCGACCCGGCCGCCGGCGCGGATCACCAGCGCGGCCATGAAGCGGTGCATGTGGTCGAAGTAAGGCAGATCGAGGAACAGGGCGCGGGGCAGCAGCTTGACCCCGCTGCCGGAATCCGGGATCCCGTCGCCGAGCAGGGCCGAGCGGACCCGGTTGGCCACCAGCGAGGAGAAGCGGCGCAGCGGATCGTCGCGGCGGGCGGCGCGCCAGCCGGTGATCATCAGGCCGGGGCGGACCGCCTCGTCGGCGGCGCGCCACGCCTCGACCAACGCGGGCAGGTCGGCGGGATCGTTCTGGCCGTCACCGTCGAGGGTGGCGACCAGCGGGGCGCGGGCGGCGCGGATGCCGGTGGCGACGGCGCGGCTCTGGCCGCAGCCGGTGCGGTGACGCAGCACCACCAGCCGCGAATAGAGGCGGCGGGCCTCCTTCAGCCGTTCCGGGGTGGCGTCGGTCGAGCCGTCATCGACGTAGATCACCTCGAACGCCATCCGGTTCTTGAGGACGACGTGGATCTCGCGCAACAGAGGAAGAATATTGTCGGCCTCGTTGCGGACCGGCACCACAACCGACAGTTCTGGCGCCTCGGTCTCGCTCACGACAGCCCCACTTTCCCCATTTCCAGGAACTTCTCGCGCCGGCGGGCGCGCAGCACCCCGCCCTCGAACTTGGCGAGGTCGTTGAGGGCGTTCTCGATGTAATTGCCGAGGGTCTGGATCATCTGCGGCATGTCGCGATGGGCGCCGCCGAGCGGCTCCGGCACCTCGGCATCGATCACCGCGAGCTTCAGCAGATCCTGGGCGGTCAGACGGAGCTGTTCGGCCGCGTCCTTGGCGTTCTCGCCCGAGCGCCACAGGATCGAGGCGCAGCCCTCGGGGCTGATCACCGAATAGATCGCGTGTTCGAGCATCAGCACCCGGTTGGCGGTGGCCAGCGCGATCGCGCCGCCCGAGCCGCCCTCGCCGATGATGGTCGAGACGAACGGCACCCGCAGATTGAGGCCGGCATCGATCGAGCGGGCGATCGCCTCGGCCTGACCGCGCGCCTCGGCATCGACCCCGGGATAGGCTCCGGCGGTGTCGACCAGGGTGATCACCGGCAACTGGAAATGGTCGGCCAGTTCCATCAGGCGGCGGGCCTTGCGGTAGCCCTCGGGCTTGGCCATGCCGAAATTGTGGCGGATGCGGCCGTCGGTGTCGTGGCCCTTCTCGTGGCCCATCACCACCACCGAGCGGCCGCGGAAGCGGCCGAGGCCGCCGACGATGGCCTGGTCCTCGGCGAACAGGCGGTCGCCGGCCAGCGGGGTGAAATCCTCGATCAGCCCCTGGATGTAGGCGAGCGCGTGCGGCCGCTGCGGGTGGCGCGCCACCTGCGTCTTCTGCCAGGGCGTGAGCTTGGCGTAGGTCGTGCGCAGCAGCTTGTCGACCTTGGCCTGGAGCTTGCCCACTTCCTCGGCGATGTTGACTTCACCGCTGTCGGAAAGGTGGCGCAACTCCTCGATCTTGCCCTCGAGCTCGGCGACGGGCTTTTCGAATTCGAGAATATGCATGGGGAGATGTCATACAAGCAGCCGCGCCCCGGAGCAAGCGGCGTTGTGGCGCCTTCGCCTCATTTGCAATCGCGCCCGCGCCCGCGCCGGCGACGACGTCAGCCCCCGCCCGGGGCCGGCAGGGTGAACAGGAAGCGGCTGCCCTCGCCCGGCCGGGATTCGACCCAGATCCGCCCGCCGTGACGCTCGACGATCTTCTTGCACAGAGCGAGGCCGATGCCGGTGCCGTCATAGCGCTCGCGGCTGTGCAGGCGCTGGAACAGGCGGAAGATCCGTTCGTAATAATCGGGCTCGATGCCGATGCCGTTATCGGCCACGCCCACCTGCCACCAACCCTCGACCCGCCGCGCCGACAGCGTCACCACTGGCGGGCGGTCCGGGCTGCGATATTTGATCGCGTTGCCGATCAGGTTCTGAAACAGGCTGGCGAGCTGGCCGGCATCGCCCCGCACCGTCGCCGCGTCGAGCCCGGGATCGATCTCCAGCCGGGCGCCGCTCTCCGCCAGCCCGACCGCGAGGTTGGCCGCCGCCTGCTCGATCGCGGCCCGCAGCCGCACCGGGGCCAAGGCGAGGTCCTCGCGGCCGATGCGGGAGAAATCGAGCAGATCGAGGATCAGCCGGTCCATCCGCTGCGCCCCGTCCTTGGCGAAGGCGACGAACTGGCGGGCCTCGTCGTCGAACCCCTCGCCATGGCGGCGTTCGAGCAGGCCGAGGAAGCTCGACACCATCCGCAGCGGCTCGCGCAGATCATGGCTGGCGACATAGGCGAATTGTTCGAGATCGGCGTTGGAGCGGGCCAGCTCGCGGGTGCGCTCCTCCAGCGCCCGCAGCATCGCCCGCTGGGCGCTGACATCCTCGACCAGGGCGTAGATGGCCTCGCCCTCCCGCGCCGCGTCCTCCTCCTCCGTCGCGGCGAGGCGGACCCCGCGCAGCCGGACCGGCACCGCCCGCCCGTCGGCCAGCGTCAGCGCGCTCTCATAGGGGCCGAAGCGGCCCTCGGCGGCCAGCCGGGCGGCCTGCGCCCCCTCCTCGCCCCCGCTGTCCGGGCGCGGCACCAGCCCGGGCAGGACCCGGCCAACCGTCCCGGCCCGGTCGCCGCCGAGCAGGGCCAGCAAAGCGGGGTTGGCGTCGAGGATCCGCCCGTCGCCGTCGCACAGGCAGCAACCGAGCGGCGACAGATCGAACATCGCCCGCAGCCGGGCCTCGACCGCGCGGATCGAGCTGAGGTCGGTGGTGGTGCCCGCCATCCGCGTCACCCGCCCGCGATCGTCGCGCAGCAGGAACGAGCGGGCGAGCACCGGCAGAGTGCGGCCGGAGCGGTGGCGCAGGCGGAATTCGGTCTGCACCGTGGCGCCGTCACCGGCCCAGGCGGCGGCCAGTTCGGCCTCGACCCGGGCGCGGTCGTCGGGGTGGACCCGCTCGCGCCACAGATGCGACGGCCCGCGCCGCGCTTCGGCCGGCTCGCCCAGCATCTCCCACCAGCGCGGCGAATATTCGACCTCGTCCCGCCCGAGATCCCAGTCCCACCAGCCGTCATTGGCGCCGCGCAGCACCCGGTCGAACCGGTCGGCCTGGGCTTGGACGGCGCGATGGGCCTCGGCCAGCGCCGCCAGCGCCCGGCCGCGCTGGCGCCACGCCGACAGCAGCAGCCCGACCAGCAGCAGGAACGCCCCCACCACCACCGCCACCCGCGCCAATTCGCCGCGCCACGCGTCGAGGAAGGTTTCCTCGGCGATGCCGACGCTGAAATAGAGCGGGTGGCCGGCGGCGCGGCGCAGGAAGGCGATGCGGGACTGGCCGTCGAGCTGCGACACCGCGCGGTAGGAGCCCTCCTCCGCCCCGCGCTCGATCAGCGCGCGCAGCGGGGGCGAGGCGGCGGTCGAGACGGTGCCGCCCAGCACCGCCGCCACCGCCGGCCGGCGGGCGAGGAATTCGACCCGCTGGTTGAGCAGCGAGACATGCAGCCCCGGCGCCGCCGGGTCGGGCAGGAAACGCTCGACCAGCACCTGGGCCGGCAGCGCCGCCCGCACCACCCCGGCGAAGCTGCCGTCGGGGCGGGTCAGCCGGCGCCCGGCCAGCACCACCCGCTGGCCGCTGGCGCCGTCCCACAGCGGCGACGACACCACCAGGGCGGGAGCGGGGCCGTCGCGCAGTTCGGCGAAGAAGGCCTGGGCCACCGCCTCGCGTTCGGGAGCCAGGGCGGCGCCGGCCCGCGCCCCGGGCACCGGCCGGCCGGCGGCGTCGAACAGTTCGATGGCGACCACCCCGGGCAGATGACGGCGGTGGCGCTCGACCAGCGCCGGAGTCCAGTGCTGGCCGGGGGGATTGAGGCGGGGGTCGGCCAGATCGCGCAGTTCGAGATCGATCCGGTCGAGATAGGCGCCGAGCCCCTGGGCCAGCGCCCCCGACAACAGCCGGGCGGCGGCGGCGGCCGAGGCGCGGCGGCCCTGGCGGTCAAGCTCGACCGTCAGCCCGGCCAGCCCGACCACGATCACGGTGATCCCGGCCAGCGCGACCAGGATCCAGCGGCCATGCCGCGCCGGAACGGAAGGGGGAGAGGCGGACGGGCACAAGGGCGAACCTCACCGGTCGGGCGGAGCCATGCGACCCAGGGGAGAATAGCCCGCCGCCCTCTCGCGCGCAACCGTCGCCCCCGCCCGGCGGCGGATCAGCCCCCGGCGTCGAGCAGGGCGGCGCGGGCGGCGGCGAGATCGTCGCCCATCACCCGCATCGTCGCCATCATCGACAGGATCAGGGTGCGCAGCCCGTCGGGGGCCTGATCGATCATCGCCTGGATCGTCGCCCGGGGCAGCACCAGCACGGTGACGTCGTCGTCGGCCAGCGCCCCGGCCATCCGGGGGGAATCGTCGATCAGGGCCAGTTCGCCGAACACCTGGAACGGCCGCACCAGCCCGAGCGTCACCCGCCGGCCGCCGACCGTCTTGAAGATCCGCACCGTGCCGCGATGGACCAGATAGGCGGTATCGCCGCCGTCGCCCTCGCGGAAGATCAGCGTGCCGCGCGGAAAATCGCGCCGTTCCGTCGCCCCGTCACCGCCACGCGCCGTCATTGCCGCCGCCCTCCGCGCCTTGTCCTCGCCGCTGCCGCCTCAGCATACCATCGTCCGGGAAGAGCCGGCGCGGCGATTCGGACTTGACGGCACCGGCGGATCTCCGTAAAAACGCGGCTTCCTCCGGCACCGCCCGAGCGATCGCGGCTGGGGTGCGTCCGGCGACCGTCTTCTAGCAAGGATTTTCAATATGGCTCGTCGCTGCGCCATCACCGGCAAAGGCGTTCTGACCGGCAACAACGTCAGCCACGCCAACAACAGAACCCGGCGGCGGTTTCTGCCCAACCTCCAGGAAGTGTCGCTGCTGTCCGACGCCCTGGGCCAGACCGTCCGCCTGCGCCTCTGCACCAACGGCCTCAAGACCGTCGAGCACAACGGGGGCATCGACTCCTACCTGCTTTCGGTCAGCGACACCAAGCTGCCGGCCGAGGCGCTTCGTCTCAAGCGCCGGATCCGGCGCGCGCTGGCCAACAAGGCCGAAGCCGCCTGATCTTTCGGTCGCCGCGCTCGGTTGCGAGGGGGATCCGCGTCACGCGGGTCCTCTTTTCGTTTGCGCGGCCACCCCGCCCCGGAAACCGCCCCGCCCGGCCGGTTCAGTCCTTCTTGAGCGCCTTGGGCGCCCAGGACGAGACGGCGACCGCCTTGCCGGTCTGCGAGCGCAGCACGCGCGGCCGCACCACCTGATCGAGCGCCTCGACCGCGCCGCCTTGGCGCGCCTGGGTCTCGGCGGTGTAGAACTTCACCATCTCCTCGAACGGAATCTCGACATAGAGCCCCTTGGCCATCGCCAGGGCGACCAGACCGTGCTCGGCCACCTTCTGGGTCAGCCGCTCGGCGGTGAAGCGGCCGAAGCGGCGCCAGATGCCGTCGAGGAAGCGCGTCACCTGATCGGGCAGCGGATTGGGCTCGATCATGTGCGGCCGGCCATAGGCGAACATGTGGAACACGGTCGGCTCGATCGGCCCGAACGAATCGGTGACGAAGGTCGCCGGCATCAGCTTGCGGCCGTCATAGGCCACCGCGAAATAGGCCTGGGACAGGAACAACAGCCGGTGCAGCTTCTGCGGCTGGATGTATTCGCGGTCGTTGAGCGCCTGATCGGTCAGGCGGAACACCACGTCGAGACAGGATTTGACCGCGATCGTCGCCATCCCGATCCGCTTCCGGTTTGCCGGGGCCGAGGCCCCGGCCTAGTCTTCGCCTTCCGTCACCGACGGCGTGAGTTCGTCGACCATCTCGTGCAGGATGCGCCGGAACTGGGCCTCGCTGCAACCGAGCAGCAGGGCGTCCTCGAGCGCGTCGAGCGCCAGCCCGCGCAGCTCGGCGTAATTCTGGTTGAGCACCTTGATCTTCTCGACGCAGGACACCGGCGCGCCATCGGGCTTGCGCCACAGCGGCGCGTCGGGAGAAATGGGCGGTTCGGGCAGCGACATGGTCACCTCACACATCGAGATCGGTGGCGAAACGGGCGCGTTCCTGCAAAAAGCGGAAGCGCAGTTCCGGCTTGCGCCCCATCAGGCTTTCGACCAGCCGGGCGACCTCGCGGCTCTCCTCCTTCTCCTCCTCGGTGCGGGAGGACGGCAGGGTCACCTGGATCAGGCTGCGGCGGGCCGGATCCATCGTGGTCTCCTTCAACTGGGCCGGCGGCATCTCGCCCAGACCCTTGAACCGGCTGATCTCGATCGTTTTCTTGCCGGCGAAGGTGGTGCGCAGCAATTCCGCCTTGTGGGCGTCGTCGCGGGCATAGACCACGGTCTGGCCATGGGCGAGACGGAACAAGGGCGGCATCGCCAGATAGAGATGGCCGCCGCGGATCAGTCCGGGAAGCTCCTGATAGAAAAAAGTCATCAGCAGCGAGGCTATATGGGCGCCGTCGACGTCGGCGTCGGTCATGATGATGACCTTCTCGTAGCGCAGCTTGTCGGCGTCGAACTGATCGCGGCTGCCGCAGCCGAGCGCCTCGAGCAGGTCGCGCAGCTCCTGGTTCTGCCGCATCTTGTCGGCCGAGGCCGAGGCGACATTGAGGATCTTGCCGCGCAGCGGCAGGATCGCCTGGGTCTCGCGGTTGCGCCCCTGCTTGGCCGAGCCGCCGGCGGAATCGCCCTCGACCAGGAACAGCTCGGTGCCGACATTGAGCGAGCGCGAGCAATCGGCCAGCTTGCCGGGCAGGCGCAGCCGCTTGGTGGCGGTCTTGCGGCTGGTTTCGCGCGCCTGACGGCGGCGCAGCCGTTCCTCGGCGCGGTCGATCAGCCGGGCCAGCAGCGCCGCCGACGAGGCCTTGTCGACCGACAGCCAGTGATCGAAGCGATCCTTGACCGCCGTTTCGACCAGCCGCGCCGCCTCGGGGCTGACCAGTCTTTCCTTGGTCTGGCCCTGGAACTGCGGGTCGCGGACGAACAGGCTGATCATCACGCAGGCGCCGGCCATCACGTCCTCGGCGGTGACCTGGGCCGCCTTCTTGTTGCCGACCAGTTCGCCATGGGCGCGCAACGCCCGGGTCAGCGCGCTGCGGAAGCCGGCCTCGTGGGTGCCGCCGTCGGGGGTGGGGATGGTGTTGCAATAGGTGTTGATGAAGCCGTCCTCGTCATCCTCCGGCCAGGCCACCGCCCATTCGACCTGACCCATGTCGTCGGCCAGCGGCGCCTGCCCCTCGAACAGGTCGCGGGTGACCAGCGGCCGTTCCTTCAGCACCGCGCGCAGGAAGTCGGACAGGCCGCCGGGGAAATGCAGCGTATCGCGCGGCGGGATGGCGTCCTCGCCCGACACCAGGGCCGGATCGCACGACCAGCGGATCTCGACGCCCCGGAACAGATAGGCCTTGGCCCGGGCCATGCGATAAAGCGGCCCCGGCCGCAGCCGGGCGCGCTCGCCGAAGATCTGGGGGTCGGGATGGAAGGCGACGGTGGTGCCGCGCCGGTTCTGCACCGGGCCGACGGTTTCGAGCGGCCCCTGCGCCACGCCGCGGGCGAAGGCCTGGCGATAGAGGGTGCGCTCGCGCGCCACCTCGACCACCAGCCGGTCGGACAAGGCGTTGACCACCGACACGCCGACGCCGTGCAGGCCGCCCGACACCTTATAGGCGCTGCCGCCGAACTTGCCGCCGGAATGCAGCGTGGTGAGGATCACCTCAAGCGCGCTCTGGTCGGGGAACTTGGGGTGGGGATCGACCGGGATGCCGCGCCCGTTGTCGCGCACGGTGGCGGTGCCGTCGGCGGCCAGCTCAAGCTCGATCCAACTGGCGTGGCCGGCCACCGCCTCGTCCATCGCGTTGTCGAGCACTTCGGCGACCAGATGGTGGAGGGCGCGGTCGTCGGTGCCGCCGATATACATGCCGGGACGGCGGCGCACCGGTTCGAGGCCTTCAAGGACCTCGATATCCTTGGCGGAATAACCGGTGCCCTGGGGTGCAAGCTGCTGGAACAGGTCTGACATGGC